>CALJAA010000133.1 GCA_938028465.1 uncultured Granulosicoccaceae bacterium
GGGCCAAGCCCGAGGCGCTTAGCAACAGGCACCGCTAACAACGCAACAGACAGATAAATAAACGATTGCAGCAGCAGGCTGTTCGTATCACCCATGGGGGTTAAAGCTGGTGCCAGTGGGTAAGGAAATCATCTAGCCATCGAGTGATGTTGGCATCGTGTTTTAATGCAGCTTGTCGCTGACTAGTTCGCTCTTGTTCGCTCAGCACACCGGTGTCGCGCGTTTTGTTTCGTTCATGCCAAATATTAAGCGTGGCTGGGTTGACCTCAGGATGAAATTGCACACCGTAAGATAGCTCGCCGTAAGAGAACGCCTGATTAGGAAAGCGCTCACTAGTGGCAAGAAGGGTTGAACCTGCAGGCAAATCAAACCCTTCTTTATGCCATTGCATCACCGTTAAGGTGCTGCTCATAAATTGTGACTGCGCCGGTACTGGGGCTACATCAAAAAAACCGACTTCGGTAAGCTCTTGAGGATGCATGGTGACTTGCGCACCGAGTACACGCGCCAACATCTGCGCACCCAAGCACACGCCAAAAAAAGGGGTATTGGTTTTTAGGCATAACTCGATAAATTTAAGCTCCTGCCTGGCCCACTCAAATTGATCGGTATCGTTTGCACTTGGTGCTCCACCAAAAATCACTACCCCTTGGTAGCGTGATGGATCAGGGAATGCATGGCCAGATACCGGATAGCATAAATCCATTTGATGACCCTTAGCCTGCATCCACAAGCTACAACGATCTTCACTCCAACCTTCCGAGTGTTTCACCAATAGGTATCGACCTGGGCCGGTGGGCCGATCTTGCAACATCTATCGCTCTACGCTAAGAATGAATATATTAGATCGAGCAGACAAACCACCCGGATCAGTTGCAACGATACGCAATGAATAATCACCTGTCTGTCGTGGCACTCCTGTCATTACGCCAGTCCTAGTATTAAGTGCGAGGCCAGTAGGTGCTATGCCCTGAACCCGATAGGTAAGACTATCGCCATCAGCGTCGATAAATATTGGTGAGATGCGAGTAATTGCATCACCAAGCTCTACTTCTTGATTCGCAATACGACCGGAAAATCGCGGTGCAGAATTTTCTGCTTCAACCTCAAATGTCATTGCGGTTGTTGTGGGTGGGTTATATCCATCATCCGCAGTAACTTCGACTTCGTATTCGCCAGGCTCTGATATCGAACCGGTGATCACACCAGTACGTGAATTGATCACTAAGCTGACTTCGGTATCGCTACTATCAAGTGTATAAACAAGCGCTTGCCCTTCAGGATCGGTAAATCGCGATGCTACCGCTACAGAGATTGCCTCACCCTCCATAACTGCTTCATCCGGAATAGCACGGCCAATAACGGGCTCGTTATCCAAAATGGTGAGCGAGATTTCAGACGTGATACTTGCAACACCATCTGTGATTAACATCTCATAGGTATAGTCACCAACATCAATAGCTTCACCCACACCACCTAACACGCCAACCGAACTAAGCTCGATACCACCAGAAGGAGGAAATGTGCCATTTAGTACCGAGAAACCCAAGGTGTTACCTTCAGGGTCTGAATAAAAATCAGCAAAGTCGAGAGCAAAATCAATACCAGCAATTTCTTCGATATTACTGATTGTGCCATTAGCGATAGGGACATCGTTACGTGCAACGATATTGATCGTAACGCCTGCGGTAGCTGCGTACTGACCATCGGTGACTGAATACTCAAAACGATCAACGACATCTCTGATTAAGTTAACTCCCCTAAATGAGTAAGTAAAACCACCGTCTGCGCGCAGCTCAAAAACATCTGCTGATGCCGGCGCAGTAACCGCAGTTGTAGCAACTTTTAATGGCTGGCTATTAACATCATCGGTATCGTCTCTATCATTACTGAGTAGGTTAACGAGATCGCTGCCGGTGATATTAAGAACTTGCCCCTCAACTATCGTAAACGTATCGTCTTCAGGTTCTGGGACATCGTTAACTGATAGTAGGCAAAAAGTGTAATCATCAGTGCCTCTGCCGCCATCGTTATCTGTTGCAGTTAACCGAAACTTCAAACCAACTGGTGCTGTTAGTACAGGCGTACGCAAACGAAATAGAGCAAGCTCGGGCTCACTGCTTTGGAGTACGAAATCCATACGGCAATCGTTTGCTGAGCCACAAGCGTCAATCAAGCTATCAGCAGCGAGGTTACTTTGGAAACCTTGAACGTTACTACATTCACTTAAGTTGCCTTGCTCAATAGGCGAGGAGCTCCATTGCCAACTGCGGATTGACCCTTCTGAATCAGTACCTTTTACCGTAATCGAAGCGGTTGAGTCCTCATCCAGAACTTGTGCGCCAGCAGTTTGGCCATCCTCCAGAAGTATCTCAGTTTCGGGCGCGGTGTTGTTATCGCGGCCCGCAGAATCGACCCAATCACAAGCGGACAGGGTAAAAGCTACCAAAATACAGACCGAGAAGACCCCTAAAGGCCGTACATGTAATATCAGATTTTTTTGACGCATAGCACTATTGTAAAGCACATTTGTATTGCGTCTATTAAACATTCAGCAAGGCTCAGCTAGCACAAGCGATGGTTAACAATTGTATCGACGAAATGCTTCAAAACGCGGGTGTCATCGACCTGCATACAGGCGTGGCAATCTGGCCGATCACGCCAAAAAGCTAGCCCATAGTCGTAACCTTTGCGATCCAGTGCTAGCTGCCCCACTGCCACCCCATCATGAATCACTCGGGCTGGGCCACTAATAACGCCGAAGGCATCAGGCACCAGCAAATACGCCACAGCAGCAGCATCATGCATGGCGCATGCTGGCTCCCGCTCATTACTGGCGGCACCTTTGGAAGAATAGAAATCAACATAAAAGCGACTGGTTTGCCAAATTAGCGCGCCGGTTTTTGCAGCATTATCATCGAGTTGTTTCAGGTGAGTATCCGTGATCAATATTTGATGAGTGACATCGAGACCCACAATCGTGGCTGGCCAGGCCGCACCTAACACCTGATCAGCGGCGTGGGGATCACCCAGAAAATTGGCTTCAGTTACTGGCGATACATTACCAGGCTCAGTCACTGTGCCGCCCATGATGATCAACTGTTGTACAAGATCGGGCAGTTTAGGCTCGCGCTGCAGTGCGATAGCAATGTTTGTCAACGGCCCCACCGCTATCAGCGTGATCTCACCTGGGTGTCGTTTTGCCTGCTCAATAATATAATCTGCTGCGTCTTGGGCGTGCAAAGTAGTATGCGCGGCGCTGGGATCATAAGTGATTGACGTATCAAAGCAATTACCAATGCCATCTTCACCATGAACAAACTCGGCATGAGGCATCGGATCTTGCACGATCGGCACTGCCGCACCTTTAGCCACTTTAACGTTGCTTGCGCCAAGCATGTGCAAAACATACTGTGCGTTACGTGTGGCCTTTTCGATATTGACGTTGCCAAACACGGTAGTCAGCCCCATTAGTTCAATGTCGGGGTGACACAAAGCATAAGCGATTGCCATGGTGTCATCGATACCTGGATCCGTGTCAAGAATAACCTTTTGCACCGAGTACTCCTTTGTTTGTTAGTTTTGTTTTAGTGTAGATAGGGCGTTACTACTTAAGGCTTTATTGGTTTAAAAATAGCTCGACAGCTGCACTGACCGGAATACTCGTAGAAGCACCGGCCTCCGTAACCGCTATCGCCGAAGCGGCGCAGGCTATTTTTAAGGCAGCCTGCGAATCATTATTGTTATCTAAGGCTGCTAAAAAGTAGCCCACGAATGTATCGCCCGCCGCTGTAGTATCAACCACATCAACTTTGTGGGCAGCCACAAATTCGTGTTGATCTTGGTAATGCCAACTCGCGCCGCGGCTACCTTCTGTTAACACCAGCTCCGCATCAGGAAACCGCTTCAATAGCGCTGCTGTCGCATCGTCTTTTTTATCGATACCGGATAATTGCGCAGCCTCGATTTCGTTAAGGATCAACACAGCGCAATCTTCTAAAGCAAGTGCTTGAACCTCCTCAGACATCGGCGCAGGGTTAAAGGCAATGCGCATTTGCTTGCGCTTCGCAATATCCATTGCTAACTTCAGCCCATTGCACTCGTTTTGCATCAGCAACCAATCCCCAGCCTTTGCTGATGCTAACGATCGCTCTATATGGGCGTCACTTAGCGATTGATTCGCACCACCATGTAGCAGGATCGAGTTTTCGCCGGCATCATCCACTTGAATAATGGCATGCCCACTCGGCTCAGCGATTTGGAGAACACAAGACACATCAACACCACTATCTGCAAGCGTATCCATAGCCCAAGCATCTGAAGAACTGATGCTACCGATATGGCAAACTGATGCTCCCGCTCGCGCCAAAGCCAATGATTGATTAGCACCCTTACCACCGAGCAGCGTTTGCATACTAAGGCTTGCCAGCGTTTCGCCGGGTTGTACGAAGTGGTTAACCCTGTACACGTGATCTAGGTTGATGGAGCCTAGGTTGAAAAACATGCGACTTCCCTCTTTAATTACTCGCAACCTGGGTACAATAACATTATGACCATGCCCAGCCGCATAAAGATTGTTGAAGTAGGCCCGCGAGATGGCCTGCAAAACGAAAGCAGCCCCGTATCAGTTGCTGAAAAAATCAACCTGATCAACTTACTGTGTGAGTCTGGCTTACAGGCCATTGAGACAGGGAGCTTCGTATCTCCTCGGCACGTACCGCAAATGGCTGACTCAGCTGAAGTGTATGCCGGCCTGAATAAAGACAACGGCGTGACCTACCAAGTGTTAGTGCCCAACCAACGTGGTTACACCGATGCACAGGCGGCAGGAGTCAAGGAGATAGCCGTGTTTGCGGCAGTCACCGAAACCTTTTCGCAAAAAAATATTGGCTGTAGTATTGATGAAAGCATTAAACGGTTTATAGAGATTACTGGCAATGCCCTGCAACACGGAATCAAAGTAAGGGGTTATTTATCATGCGTGCTGGGTTGCCCCTATGAAGGCGAAGTAAGCCCTGATGTCGTTGCGCGCCTTACACAGCAATTGCTCGAAGCAGGCTGCTACGAGGTATCACTAGGTGACACGATCGGTATAGGCACTGCAGGTAGCACCGCAATGTTATTGCAATGTTTGCACCGACATAAAATTGATCCTGCGCAACTAGCTATGCATTGCCACGATACTTACGGCCAAGCGATCAGCAATGTACTGGTAGCACTCCAACATGGCGTCGCAACAATTGATGCCTCAGTTAGCGGCTTGGGCGGCTGCCCTTTTGCACCTGGCGCCTCAGGCAATGTCGCAACAGAAGATGTTGTTTACATGCTCAACGGTTTGGGTATTGAGCACGGCGTTGATTTACCTAGATTGATAAAAGCGGGCAGTTACATTTCAGCAGTATTGAAACGCGATACACAATCGAGTGTGGCTCGAGCACTAGCTGCAAAGCCCTGTTAGTGCAAGCCCAGCAATGCTGGCAAACCAGACAAATCATTAAGTTCTGCCGTTGGCGTGCCGGGAAGATTTTCAGCAGGTTGCGTATAACGATTAACCCAAACTACCTTCATACCAAAATGAGCAGCACCTGCAGCATCCCAGGCATTAGATGATTGAAAACAAATTTGATCTGCAGGGATATCCAGTTTATCTACAGCCAATTGATAGACCCTGGCATTAGGTTTAAATATCCCAACCGCCTCTACCGATAATTGATAATCAATAAATTCATCTAGGCCAGCGCTCTTCACGGCCGATTCAATCATCATCGGTGAACCATTAGTTAAGATAGCGGTTTTGTAGCCAGCCTTTTTTAACGTCGACAATATATCAATCACTTCAGGAAACGCTTCGAGCTGCAAATAGGCTTGCATTAATTTGTGTTTAAGATCGCCATTATCAATTGCAAGTGCTTGTAAAGCGTAGTCCAATGCTTGTTCGGTTACCTGCCAAAAATCAGTATGTGACTTCATCAAACTACGTAACCAAGTGTATTCCAATTGTTTAATACGCCAAATTGCGGAAAGCTCCGCGTGTCGAGCCCCTACTTCTTCTTTGTAGGCACCCACCGCGGAATGCACATCAAATAACGTACCGTATGCATCAAACACACACGCTCTTACCTGAGCAAGACGATCGTCCGCCGTAGTCATTAAGCGCTCCTGGGTGGTATGGAATAGGTGGCTGTAACATGAGCTACCGGTGCATCTCCTGAACCACCATCGCTATACAAGCTCACCTCGCCAACCGCCAAGCGTTTACCCAATTTAAGCAACCGAGCTTGCGCGACAATGTCGCCAGGTAATGGGCGCGATAAAAAGTTAATAGAAAGGTTAGTGGTAACCGCCAATTCAACTGGCCCAATGCGGCTTAAAACCAAGGCATACATTGCCGCATCAGCTAAGGCCATCATCACCGGCCCAGACACTGTGCCGCCTGGGCGCAGGAAGTCTTCGTTATAAACAGCGCGCATAAACACACCGCTTGTGGCAATAGACTCGAGTTGCAGGCCCATTTGCTGAGCAAAAGGCATACGCTCTTCAGCGATCTGATTAAATTTTGCGACGCTGAGCTTAAGTTCGATAGGTTCTGACATAACGGTAAGCATACCAGTTGATATCGATACTGAACACTTCACCTATCACGCTACAAGCGGTATTATCAATAGGCAGAGCGCTAGCTGGCCGTTTGCTGGTCAATATTGTGCATAACCTGAGGTTACTATCCCCATGTCAAACACAGCCGTACAAACCGAAGAAGACATCCTACTCGTCGATCACAACGATGGCATCTATCGTTTAACGTTAAATCGACCAGCAAAATACAACGTGCTTTCAGAAGAGATGCTTAGCGCACTGCAAACGGCTATTGAAAACACACCCACCGATGCTCGAGTGGTTGTTATCGCCGCGAATGGCAAAGCGTTTTGTGCTGGTCACGACCTCAAACAAATGCGCAACCATCCTGAGCAACAGTACTATCAAACATTGTTTGATCAATGCGGCCATATCATGAAGCTACTGATTGATTTACCTCAACCCGTTATCGCTCAAATTCAGGGCATGGCCACAGCCGCCGGATGTCAACTGGTTGCAAACTGTGATCTAGCTGTCGCTGCTAACACGGCAAAGTTTGCAGTATCGGGTATTAACGTCGGTTTGTTTTGCAGCGTGCCATCGGTTCCACTATCGAGAAACCTATCGCGCAAGCGAGCTTTTGAAATGCTCATGACAGGTGATTTTATTTCAGCCGATAAAGCCGTTGATTGGGGGCTACTAAATGCCAGCGTCGAACCTGACGAACTTGAAGATGCTATTAAGGCGCTGTGCGATAAGATTAAATCGAAACCAGCGGTAGCAACTGGCTTAGGCAAAGGGTTGTTTTATAAGCAACTCGAACAACCGTTGGTGCAAGCATACCAAACTGCTAGCGATGCTATGGCTTGTAACATGATGGAAGACGATACCAGCGAAGGTATTGATGCGTTTATCGAAAAGCGTAAGCCGAGTTGGTTATAGAATTTGTGAGGCGTTGTCATTCCCACAGCGATGTCATTCCCATGAAAATGGGAATCCATGTCCGGACGTAGAAAAAAGAAGGTTAGTAAGATTAGTCTAACTCGGAGAAAACTCAGCTGGCAAAGCTGGGTTGCCGCGTGCGCGAGGATCACAATATAAACTCAGACACAAAACTTGTCATTCCCACGAAAGTGGCGTTCCGGCGGTCCTGCGTTCGGATGACAATCAAAAGCCAGAAACTTTACGCATTTTCGTCGGTTTATAGGCTTCAATCCAAGCCAGAAAATCATCTGCGGTTAACGGCTCACTAGCCAAAAAGCCTTGGTACTCATCACAGTCGTAACTACGTAAGATATCCAGCTGTTCTGAGGTTTCAACGCCTTCTGCCACCACTGATAAATTTAGGTTATGGCTCAGTGCAATGATAGCCGACACGATTGCAGCATCACCTGGGTCTCGACTGAGATCCTGCACAAACGAATGATCAATCTTGATCTTATCAATTGGCAAACGCTTTAAATAACTTAACGATGAAAACCCAGTA
>CALJAA010000134.1 GCA_938028465.1 uncultured Granulosicoccaceae bacterium
AGCTTTTAAAAGCGCTTCCTCGCGATGTACTTTAAGCGCAAGTACTAAAAACAACATCGTCAATAGCACGCCACTCAACAGATTGAAATTAAGTATCAACATACCGGTACAGCCCAGCAATACGGATGTGTACATTGGGTGGCGTATCAATTGATACGGCCCGTTTGTGATTAGCTCTCCGTGCGAGACAGGCTCCGGCATCACCGAGAGATTACGAAAACGCAGAGTTACTATCGCAGCAAGCGCTAGTATTACTGCTGTAGCAATGAGCGCAAAGGCAGGTAGCGTTGCGGCGCCTGGTTTCGGAGGTAATGCGCGGGAGCAGATCGATATAATTAAAACAAACTGAGCCACGACCAGCGCTAAGCTATAAAACCGGTTATTTAACATTCGTGCGTTACTCTTGTTGTTACGCTGTAGCTGCCATTATAGTTGTGATCAATCCCAATAGGAATGCTTGCTCTGCGTTATGATCAACCGAACCGTACACCAAGAGCTAGATTACCGATGAGTGAACTGCCCAACTGCCCACAATGTGATTCAGCATTGACTTACCCAGATGGCACAATGTTGATGTGCCCGGAGTGTGCTCATGAGTGGTCCGCTACGGAAACAGACTCTGAGGCAGAAGACGGTAGAGTGTTGACGGATGCTAATGGTACACCTCTGGAAACTGGGGATACCATCACAGTAATTAAGGATCTAAAAGTTAAAGGTTCTTCATTGATTATAAAAGTTGGCACTCGAATTAAGAATATTCGCTTGGTTGACGGTGATCATGATATTGATTGTAAAATCGATGGAATCGGAGCGATGAAGCTGAAATCAGAATTTGTAAAAAAGGTCATATAACACCTTAAAATAGTGGTTTTAAGATCCTATTTTTGCATCCGGCGGCAACCCCAAAAAAACTTGTGGAACCGTCGGCAGTTCGGCCGTGATGCACACAGCACAAAACCTGCGTTAAGCTATAGAATCAACCCATAAGGCAGATAACTATTAGTAGATGGTTATGGAATAAATCGCCTTGTTCGTGTCGCGACTCACTTCGAGTTTAAAGCTGTTATTCACACTGCTTGTGTTGCTAGGGCCTGAGGCTGCTTTGGCTGCGCCATGGTGGGACTGTGATTGGCATTACCGCACCGAAATTACTGTTCAGTCGACTGCGGCTGTTAACGACCAAGCCGTTGACGTGGAGCTAACTAATGCAAATTTTGATGCGGCATACGCATTAACACCCGATGGTGCTGATTTACGTGTTTTGGCTGCTGATAATGCGACGGTTTTAGATCACCATTTGCAGAGTTGGGACGCGTCGGCTCGTACCGCGCTACTAACGTTACGCATGCCGAGCCTTGCTGCTAATGCAGCCAGTACTGTTTACCTGTATTACGGAAATACGATTGTTAGTACCGGGGTATCTGCGGTGCCCAGCAATGCTAACCCACAATCGACATTTATTAACTCGGGTTGGCGCTTCCATACAAAAAATTCCACACTAAACCCAACTAATGAAGCGCAAGCGCGATCTGAGTTTGAAAATGCGCCTGATGTTGGTGGATATGGCTGTGCTGTTGTGCCTGAAGTATTAAATCAAAGTAATCGCAATACGTTCAATGGCGGCAACATGAACTATGGCTTATATGCTGAAACTCATTTTGAAGTTACTACGCCAGGTGTATGGAGTTTCAGGTCAGCTGTTGATTATGGCCGAGGTGGTGCGTTCTATATTGATCATCAACCGGTAACCGAACGGTGGAATGAGGATCTTTGGTGGGCGCGCGATTACAACAACTCGGATGTACTAACGGGTTCAGTTTTTTTAGACGCCGGTTTTCATTATTTTGAAACCTTAGGCTACGAAGGGTGCTGTGACGGCCCGGTTTCAGTTCAATATCAATTGCCCGGTAGTAGTGTTTGGCGGGAGCTCAGTAGTGCTAATTTAAATTTGCTTAACGCCGGTTGCCCTGTAGGTTCGCAGAGCTTTCAATATGTACAAACAGATGCGCCCAATAGATTTGCTGGGCAGGCATTTATCGATAATGGTGATAGCGGAATTGCACACAATGCATTGCGCGAAGGTAATGAGAGTGGGGTTGCCGGGATTAGCGTCACTGTGGCGGTAGTGAATAACGGAGCTAACAAAACCATTGCAACGGATGCGAACGGTAACTGGAACACCTGCTTTTTTGAAGATGCTGTCGGTAGTGATGTGCAAGTGTCAATGCCGGTGCCGGCGGATCACTACAGTGCATCAGAAAGCAATTCGGTAGCTAATAGCGATCAGTCGTTAAACGCATTGTTACTATTTCCTGTTGTAGGTAATAACCATTACCTTGATCTCAATACGGGCTTTATTACATTCCCAGAATTGATAGCGGATAACACGATCGAAGTTGGCGCTGGCTTAACCGGTTTACTACCGCATCGTTATATACCCAGTAGTGATGCTGATGTAAGTTTTCAGTTAGCGCAGCTACAACACCAGCAGCCCGGAGTGTATAGCTACGCTGTGTTTCAGGATCTTGATTGCAATGGAGAGCTAGATAGCCCGGCTGTGCCGCTTAGCAACCCTGTTGCAACCCAGGTAGGGCAAGACGTTTGCATGGTAATTAAAGTCGATGGTTCTTCGTCAGTCGTGAATTCATCACTACTCCAACTGCGCATTGATGCGGCCACTAGCTTTAGCGAGATTGCAGTTTCTCACGCTAATACCAACACGGATACGGTTACGGGTACAGCACCAATTGCCTTAGTGCTCACCAAATCAGTATGTAATGCCTCACAAGACGCATGCGACCTTGCCTCTGGTAATGGCTTTGCAACCACCAACCAAGGCGAGCCAGATGATGAGTTGGTATATCGCCTAGAGTTTTCATCTCTAGTCAGTACCTTGCATAACGTAGCCGTACTGGATACGGTGCCGGCCTATACCAAGCTAAAACCCTCTAGCATTTCAGTCGTTACGCAGCCCCCAGGTATGAATTGCGCCATTACAGAACCAGCGGACCAAAGTGTGACTAACTTTACGGGCACCGTTAAATGGGAGTGCACCGGGCAAGTTGATGCATCTCAGAGTGGTGTGGTCGCGTTTTCTGTACTGATCGACTAGGCGGTGCTTTGGTGTTGGTATCGCTTGGGCAATATTATTTGTTACACGCTACTTGGCGAATGAAGCAGCCGCTTTACACATATTGCCAAGCTTTGCCAAAGCTAATTCTCGGCCTAATAAACCTAAGCCACAATCGGGTGCCGCAATTAATCGGTCTTGATCTATATGTTCAAGTGCTGCAGCAAGTCGCTCTTGGATCGTCTCGACGGATTCAAGCTCGCTTTTAGCAATAGCTACCACACCAAATATGACAATGGTATTTTTGATTTGATCAAGCAGCGCTAGGTCGTTTGGCCTATGCGCATCTTCAAACGATACCGCATCAATCTTGGCGTAGTCGATTGCCTCAGCCAATTGCATGTAGGCATCCTGATCAGCCTTGGGGTAGTTAGGATGATCCAGTCTATCCGGGTAGCCGCAGCACATATGCACAGTGCGTGTAACCGTTTTTGGGCAGCCATGAAATGCCCGTTCAAGGTTTTCAAATCCGTAGTCTAAGGCGTCGTTTGGCCGGCGGGCAAAGAGAGGTTCATCAATCTGGATGTTAGTGCAACCTGCTTCAGCTAAGTCGCGCACCTCTTTACTTAATGCGTCAGCGATATCCGCGCCAAGCTTTGCAAAGTCATGATAGTAAGCATCTGCGTTAGTGTCAGATACAGTCATAGGCCCGGGCATGGTGATCTTCACTGGCCGGTCGGTGTATTGTTGCGCACGCTTCCATTCTTTCACCATAAAGGCTTGCTTGGCTGAGATTGGCCCAACGATAGTGGGTAGCTCGGCAGAGTAGGTGCCACCGCGCAACTCTTTGGTTGTTAGGTTGTCAAAATCAAATCCGTTTAAGTGGCGGCAGTGATAGTGAACGTAATTTTCACGTGGTATTTCGCCATCAGTGGGGATGTCAATGCCAGCATTAACTTGATCGTCAACGGCTTCTTTAACACCACGGCTGATGGTGGCCTCGGCGTCGTCACCCATGGCGGCCATGGCGGCTTTCCAAAGTTTGGTGGGGTCGGAAGTGTCGGGGCCTGCTGGTACGTTAAACCAATCGGGTAAATTAACAAAATCTGGTTTTGGGTAAGCGCCTATGCAAGTTGTTTTAATAGCCATGTTGTTCCCCTAATAGGCACTTGAAGTTGGGCAGCTGTGACCATTACTTCGGCGCTAAATTATCAGTTTCAAAGATATTGTTGAAGTTTTCGGTGCCGGTCCTTGGTGTATCAGTTTTGCTTTCAGTTTCAGCAGGTTTTAAGTTATCCGTACTAAAAACGTTATTAAAATTCTCGGTGCCGGTGCGCGGCGTTTCAGCCTCACTTTTTGATTCTGCTTCAGAAGGTGCTAGATTATCCGTACTAAAAACATTATTAAAATTCTCAGTGCCAGTACGAGGCGGTTCGGTTGTCTCTTCAGTTTCGGCTGGCTTTAGGTTGTCTGTGCTGAAAATGTTATTGAAGTTTTCAGTTCCAGTACGGCCCTCTTTCTCTTTAGTTTTTTGTTCCTGCACTTCTTGCTGCTCTGCCGCTTTCGCGTCGCGCTTGGCTTTATTGCGCTCGCGCAAAGCTTTTATACGCTCTTGCGTGTTGCGTTGCTTTTCTTCTTTTACTAGCACCTTGCACTCTTCAACCCCCATCGTTCCTGCCATAAGGGCTGTGCCGGTACCCGCGATCACAACCAGGAAAATCATAATAAAGGCAGGGTCGATAAACCAAGGTTTTTGTCCACTAACCGTTTTACGTTTGCCAGCAGCGACATCGGCAGCCATCTTGGTGCGCACGATTTCTCGTCGCTTTAGCACTTCGTGTATGGCAGCGCCAATAAGTGTTATCACAACAATGACAACGGCCAATGCACTAATTGATGGGTCGATTCCGTAGCGCACTTTGCTAGCGAGCACGGTAGTTAATGTGCTGGTTTTGACGGCCGTGAATACAGTGGTGTTGTAGTTTTCGAATGAAGCCAGAAACGCAAGCACGGAGGCAGAGGCAATAGCTGGGGTTAAAAATGGCAATAGTATTTTTTTAAAGCTTTGCCAATGCGTAGCACCTAAATCAAGGGCGGCTTCTTCTTGCACCGTTTCGAACCGTTGCAAACGAGAGATGAACACCAGCATGGTGTAAGCCGAAATAAAAGTTGATTGACCGATGATGGTAAGAAAGAAACCGTCATAAAAAATGGAGTCACGCGATGCGCCAAACATCGTACCGATCCGATCCCAAAAAAGCAGTGTTGAAATACCCAGCACAACACCGGGCACTAAAATGGGGGAGATAACGATGGTGTAATACCAAGGGCGCACACGCTCGTTAACTTGGGTCAGCATTAATGCGCCAGCTAAACCCAGCGGTACTGACACGCAAACAACACCTAGGCCAATAAACAAGCTATTTTTCAAGCCAGTGAGTAGACGCTTGTCTTCAGCTAAAACTGAAAACCATTCAACAGAGAAACATTCCCACGGCGATACTCGGGGAAATGCTGAACTATTAAATGCTGTCATGGCCATGATGATGAGTGGACCAAACAGATAGGCAAAAAAGCCTAGTACAAAAAACAGGACAAACCCTTGGCGGATACGATCTGACGTCACCGCGCAATTTCTCCGAGCCTGACCTTAAATATGCGCATCATCAATAGCACGAAGATGATGCAGGCGACCAATAGTACAAGTGCGTAGGCAGAACCGCGCGCCCAATTGGCCGAGTTGTTAAAGGCCTTGTATATGATCTGTGTAAACCACAGGCTACTGGGGCCACCTAGCACTTGTGGCGCTGCCAAGGCGCCGGCAGTTAGCATGAATACCATGGTGCAGCCTGAGCTGATGCCTGGCTTTGCATGTGGCAGTACGATTCGCCAATGAATACGCCACCAAGGCGAACCCATATCACGTGCTGCTTCAATTTGGTTTTTATCTAAGCTCTCTACGGCATTGTAGATGGGGAAGATCATTAAGAGTATGTACGCGTAACTCAAACCGCTGTATAGGGCTACGTTTTCGCGGATAAAGTCGTAGGGTTGGTCGAGTATGCCCAAGCCCACCAATACATTGTTTATCACACCACCAGTGCCAAACAGGAGCTTAAAAGCGAAGGCACGTAGTATTTCGTTGACCCAAAATGGAATGATTAGTGACATGACCATTAGGCGTCCCCAACCACCTTTAGCCACATGCGCTAAATAGTAAGCCACCGGGTAACACAAGCAAAGGTCGATAAAGGCGACAAACATAGCAGCCAGAATGGTTCGACCAAAAACACTGAGATCAATCGTGTTGAATTGATCAGAAGATTGAGTGCTGCCGTAAAGAAGGTAGCGATAATGCTCGAATGTGTAAACGTGCTCTTCGCCGTGCCATTTTGGTGGTGGCACGTTTGCTCGAAACGAAAAATCCACCATGTAAAGCTGTGGCAAGATGATCATTAAAGTCATCCACAGCAGTACTGCAGCCAGCAAAAATAGGCCAAGGCCAATGCCGTTGCGTGTGAAATATTCTACCCAGTACTTAGCCATTGCAGTTATTCGGCAGCAAGTTGTCCAGCAGGTAAGGCCACCGCTGATATATCGCTAAAACCCAATTGCACCGTGTCGCCAGCTTTGTGTGCTGATGCACGGCCGTCGTTGATGCTGGATCGGGTTATGAGTGGGCCGCCGTTAGGTAGCTGTACGTGTAACTGCCATAGATTGCCTTCAAATTCGGTTCTGACAACCTCGCCACTAATATGGTTGGCAATACTGGTGTGGGCGTCTTGCATTGATTCAGGTCGAACAAACACCATGGCATCATCGCCAACGGAGAGTTGATCTTGGTTATTGCGCTTTACCGTTCGAGCGTGAAAATCACCAAAAGGAGTATCAACCACAGCAACGCCTTGTTCCATGCGGCTCACCTTGCCAGTGAATGCATTGTTTTCACCAACGAACGAGGCAACAAAGGCTGTTTCAGGTGAGTCGTAAATACTGGTGCCATCGGCAACTTGTTCGATTACACCTTCGCGCATCACGGCAACGTTATCGCTCATAGTGAGTGCTTCGCCTTGATCGTGGGTGATGTAGATGAACGTAATGCCAACGCGTTGTTGTATTGCGCGTAACTCAGTACGCATATGTTGACGTAGTTTTAGATCAAGTGCTGATAGCGGCTCGTCGAGTAGTAACACATCGGGCTCAGCTGCCAGTGCCCGTGCTATCGCGACACGTTGTTTTTGCCCGCCGGATAGTTCGGATACGCGTTTGTCGCCTTGACCTTCTAGCGCGATTAAATCAAGAAGCTCATCAGCACGTTTGCGACGCTGCTGTTTGGACACGCCTTTGACTTCTAATGCAAATGCGATGTTTTCCCAAACGCTCATAAGTGGAAACAGCGCTAGGTTTTGAAAAATTAGGGCAGTAGGCCTGCGGTTGGGGCCGATGCCCGCCATGTCTTTGCCGCCAATTAAGACGCGACCTTGCGATGGCGTTAAGAAGCCCGAGACTGCTCGTAATAAAGTGGTTTTGCCGCAGCCAGAGGGGCCGAGGAAACTAAAAAATTCACCGTCGTTGATATGAATGTTAGCTTCACGTGCGGCGACAAAGTCACCGAAGCGAATCCAAACATCTTCAAGCGTTACGTCTGCGCTCATACATTAATTGTTTCTGGCATACGCCAGCCACCGGTCATGCTAACCGGTGGCCGCGGTAGCTGTGAGGGCTTAAGCAGCCTGGAACTTATTCTCGTATTCAGTACGCACATCTGCATACCATTGTGGTTCCGCTGGCCATGGGTTTAGATTGGCCAATGCGTCACCTGGGTAGGCTGAACTGAAATTAGTTTTGTACTGGCTGCCAGCAAACTTGTCAGCACCGAGTACAGCGGAATTATAACCGTGTGAATCGATAGCAACGCCTGCAGGCTCTGCGTTATAGCAGAACTTAACAAACTCATAAGCCTGTTCACTGTTTTCAGCAGCGGCTGATAGAGCCATGCCGTCAACCCATGCCATCGCACCTTCTTTTGGCGCTTGGTAAGTAACGGGCTCGCCAGCAGATTGTAATGCGAGTGGTGGGCCGTCCCAAGTTTGACCAACAATAACACCGTCGTTGAGCAAACCGTTTTTCTGGGTGTCTGCATCATTCCACGTAAGCTTTAGATTCTTTTTATTAGCCACAGTAAATTTTAGAATTTGATCCCAAACTTTGCGCATCGTTGCTTCATCTTTGTAAGCTGCCCAAACCGAACCCGGATCCATAAGGCCTGCTGCTTCCATATGTAAGCCAGCGCCGAGCATGCCAGAATGCACACGCATCATAGTTTTGCCTGCGTTAGCTTCATCCCAAACATCACCGTAGCTTGGTACGCCACCTTCCGGCTCAAACAAATCAGTACGCCATCCAATGCCTTCCGTACCCCAGATATGAGGTAACCAATGGGAGCCTTTGTCGGCAAAGTTCCACTCAGCCAAACCGACCTTAAGCATTGACGGGTTGGCTTTATCGAGGTTGTCTATTTTGTCGTAATCCCAGGCTTGTAGAAGCTCAAGTTCGCTCCACTGGCCCGATCGATTGTTAGTCGGTGAGCAAATATCAAAACTTGCACCCTTAGTGGCTTTCATCTGATTGATGATTTCTTCGTTTGAACCAATACCGGTATGGTTGAGTTTGATACCTGTGCTGGATTCAAAGCTTTCCTTCCAGCCATCTGGCAGGTAGTCGGACCACATCAGTACGTTCAGTTCGCCTGACGATGCCAACACTTTACGGCTGACAATCCATGGCCCAACAGCTGCTGCCGCAGCAACACCTTTGACAAATTTTCGACGGCTGTTATCAGGGACGATTATTTTTTTAGTCATTCGTTAGCTCTCCTCACTTAGGGTGCCTGCAAGCAGGCTGGGCACCAGAGTAAAACGAATTACCGTTTTTTGCAAAAAGTACCAAAAACTTTCTCAGCTGATGAGCTATTGGCTTCTTTTGAAGACGGGAAATGCTGTGTTGATCCCGCCGCTGCGCGAGGTATAGCCCTGAACCGTGTACCCATGCCCAGATGGGCCGCTGAATGGCTGTTTGCTGCCACTTGTACGATTTTTGTACGCATGAACGATGATATCTAGGACTTCATTTCGCGATAATTTGTCTGGGAAGAACGACGAGAACTTGCTCTTCCATCTGCCACCGTCTTTAACCTCAATATTGGCCGTATAAACACCGGCACGATTAGGTTTGTCTTTTACCGAGACAACCCGGGCATTGTTGGGATCTTGGCCATTTGGTCGAGAGTGGAAGCCAGTGGGATTGCCCTTCCTGTTGATCTCCCCCTCAAAGATGTGCCATAAATTGATATTTGGGTCAGTTTTTGACCACTTTGGGCCGCTTGGCTCGGTGTGCCCACCGGATTGCTGGCTGTTGCTAGACGAATCATTGCTTGATGACTGCGAGTTCGACTGGCTAGATTGGCTGCTGCCTCCCGCCAATTGATTCAGATCAATGCCGTATTGATTGAGGCTGACGCCTAAGGCCGCCAAAATTGCGGCGACTATGGGTATGTAACGCTTATATTTGTTCACGGTGTGAATCCGGAAAAAAGCCGAAAATAGTTTATCACCGAGTGCCACTTCTGGCGCAGTGTGATGCCAATCTCATTTTTGGGGTGGTCTAATCATTGGAAAACGGTAACATTCCACCGGCTGACAGCAAACGCCGGTAATATTACCAGTAGGGCGGTTTTAATTGGATTTGGGCAGCATAATTGTCAAAATCTGGCCAAGCACAAGC
>CALJAA010000135.1 GCA_938028465.1 uncultured Granulosicoccaceae bacterium
TAGTGAAAAATCGAATTCTAGTATTGGCTGCCGGCGTAATTGGCCTATCAGGCCCGGCAATCGCCGATCCAGTCCTCAACGTATCAGCAACTGCTCAAAGTTTAGACAGTGTTGAAATCACATGGGATGCGCTACCTGGTGTTTCCACCTACGATGTCTATGAAGACAGCCTTACGCGGGTCGCCACTGGTGTGAGCGACACAACTTATGTGCGTACAGGATTAGAGCCAGCAACGACCTATCAATACTTCGTCACTGGCTGCGACGCCGACGGTGTTTGTGGAGAAGCTTCCGTGCAGGCCACTGTGACTACGGGTATGTCTGCTGTTGATCCGGTTGCTAATAGTGCTGGGCTGACGGCCACTTATTCTGATAACGGCGACGGTACCGTAACGTTGCAATGGACGCCAGTGGCTGATGCTGAGGGCTACAACATTTTTATCAACAATGAATACGTCGATACTGTCTTCGATTCTCTTTCTGCTGTTCTTGCATTGTCTGCCGGTGATGAATATCAAGTCGCTTGGTTTGGTGATGGTATTTACCCACCTAAGTCTGAAGTGGCAACGCTGACCAACTCTGCTCCAACAGCTGATTCGATAGTAGCACTTGATGCAGCGACTTCAGGTTCTGATACTGATGTTGAAATCTATTTCACTCGACATGCAGAAAAAAAGACCGAACTCAGAGAGCTTGAGAACGGTAACTTTGAAGAAGTCTGCGGTGATAGCAAATGTTCTGAGGTTTTAAATTCGGCTGGTGAATTACGCGCTAAGTTATTGGTGGATGTATTTGCAGATGCTGGCATTACTAACCGCTTAACCCATGCGTTTTCTAGCCATAAAACGCGTACGCGTCAAACGATCGAAGCCATTGTTGCGGCAGCGGGCTTAACGGGTGATGTTGATAAAAACCCAGGCGACGGCATTCAAGAAAATCCAGTCATGAATGATGACGGCACAGCGAATGCTACTGAGCTTGACCCACAATCAACGTCGGGTTCTGAGCAGCCCACCATCGATGCGCTACTCGGTTTACAGGCTGGTAGTGTTGCATTGGTTGCCGGTCACAGTGGCACGCTATACGACATCATGGCAGGCTTGGGTTTAACTGATGTATGTTTGAGTGACACTGTTGATACTTGTAATCAAGACCGTTACCCGATTGATGCCAAAGCAAAAGTGAGAGATTTTGGCGATATCTGGAAGATCGTATTGCAAGATGGGGTAGCAACATTTGCATACCGCGTGAACCTTCAGCCTAAGGCTTTGGAATTCAACAACGCGTCGCAGTAATCAAAAGAGAAGGCGTGTTGGATGCCCGGCTATCGTGCTGGGCATCATCAATTTAAGGTGCACACAAACCAGTGTGCACTAATTGATAGTGATTGCGCGCAGCTCGGTGTGCTGACTATGGCATCAGTAACCGAAGAATGTTACCTAAATCTCATTGGCATCCAGGAAGCCATGATATATTTCCAGATAATCTGGAAACGTAATTTGTCAGGAGACATTCTATGGCGTTCGCCATACCTCATATCGCTTTGCCTTCGGTAGTTTCGTGTGATGCTCGTCCACGCTCTGCCTGTGCCATGCTTTGGCTTTTAACTTGTTCTTTCTTATTGCTATCCGGATGTTCGTCCAGTTCTAGCGATGACATATTGGATACTAGGGGGACAGTTGTTCCGGAATCTGAGCGCCGCTTTATCGACAATGAGGAAGTTCGTGTTTATAGGCCTGATGCTAAGTATGCTGCAGTACTAAAAGATTGCATCGCCCTACAAGAAGATCCCTGCACCCTAGCTACTCTGCCGTTTATCGGGCAAGAGCACCCGGATCCAACTGTTGCCAATATTATGGATCGCGTTTTGGTGACGCATGATTGGATGGGTGAACGGTTTGAGCAAGTGCTGATTGCGATGCCACAGGAAAGCTTGAAACTATTTGTGCCCGTTACTGCGGTACTTATTGGTAGTAACGTCAGGCCATCAAACTACTGGTCGAAGTATGGTCGCATACAACTTGATCCTAAAGGTCTTTGGTTATCCAATAGCGAAAAGCTAACTATTTCTCAAGCACCGGATGGTAGAGATCGTTTCGGTAAAGAAATGAAATATGACACCAGCTGGCGCATGATAAAAGACGGTGAATACGCTTGGGGTTCGTCTAGGCTTACCGGCGACAACGAACGCACGCTAAGAGAGATCCTATTAGCTAATTCGCGTTTGTACTTTCATGAGCTAGCCCATGCCAATGATGCCATTCAGAAAGAAATATTTCCGTTATTACTTCCAACTGATACGCCGGCAACAGCTGCTAACAAGAATGCAGCAAATGCTGTGTCAACGCGCTTATACGAAGAGTCTTTGGGTTTGTCTGCACAGAACTCCTGGTTATATGGAGTTGCTAGAACCCGTTACAATGATGACAAATTACCAGAGTTTACCGTTGATTTTACTGCGGCAGATGCGGGATCGATTATGGAATCGGAAGGTAAGCAAACGCTCTATGGTTACTATACGCCATACGAAGATGTTGCCACCTTATTTGCACAAGGCATGATGAGGCGCCATTACGGTCTTGAATCTCAGATCGCTTTTTTTGATAAGCCTGCTGATGAAGAGAACGCTAGCTGTGACGACTATCTTATTGGTTGGGGTTCAACTAATCGTGCTGCGGGTGATCTAGTGAAGGTGCGTTCTCAATGGGTGATGGAACAAATCATGGGTAGCTCAACAGAGATTGACAGCTTCTATGACACTATTGGCACTGAAGGTCGATTACCTGTTGGTGTGGCGTATTGTCGAAGCTTAGATCCAATAATGGCTTCCGATATCCGTAGCAGCGATGCGATGCCAACAATGAAAGAACTGTTGGAGTACGAGCAAAGCTTGTTTGGTTCTCACCATTAACTTAAGCGAGTGCGATTTTTATCCTAAGCATTAGCGCTTGAGCCCGAACTACTCGGGATGTGGTGCGGATTCGTCGCTCAAATCCATTTTTAAGCACAGCACTCGCAAAGCGTCAGCTGGTATTTCTTTGCCTTGATGTACCAGATCAGTCAAGCTGCCGTTTGTGCCTGGCAAATTGATTGTTGAGCCTGTCATGCCATAGGAAACGGACGCAATACCAATACCAGAGAGCAATACCCAGAACACCAAACGTAGGCTACTTTTGATAATCCGCATTACACCTATCAAAACCAGTACTGCACCGACTACCATAAGTATTTCGTTTGCGAATTCAAGCTGGAGAAATTGTTCCCAGTAATCCATTATTTGATTTTGCATATCGTGTTACTCGAATAAGTTGCGTGTAGTTTGATAGGGTTATATAGGCTAACGATCTCTCACACTCTTGTAGGAGGCTCGTTGTATCTGATTATACACCGGCATCTAACGAGCTAGCAGCGTAGAGCTAGTCAAGAAATTGGTACTGCCTATGCTTGTACTTTCTACTACTATTTCGTATGCAGCTGGGTATTGCGCCCAAAAGCTGCAGTATGATAGCGGCATAGCAACTCGTTTTTACGGAAGCGCAAATGATTAAAGCATTGAAAGGTACTTCGCCAGGAGTACTAGTAACCAGAATGTTGGCTGCGGCAGCGGTGGTGTTTAGCTCCTACAACCCTACTGGAAATTCGGTTTTTCATTGGATCAAAAACCATGAAACCCCTACTGATGCTTGGGTAGTGCTGGGTGGTATCGTCGCGATACTGCTTAATATTGCATTGCTAATTGCTGCATGGAAGGCGCTTGGTAAGCTCGGTACATTGATCGTAGCTATTTTCTTTGCATCCCTTTCATATTTGGCTTATCAAGAAGGTTGGGCTGCTACCGAAAACCCGGAATCGATCCAATGGTTGGCACTCATTCTTTACACGGTTTTTTTAGGGATTGGTTTAGCCGGTGCGATCCTATGGCGTCGTGCGACAGGCCAGATCGTCACCGATGAAGCTGGTGACATCGACGCTTGAGTAGGATTGTCTGAAAGAGAAGCTCGCAAGTACAAAAGCGCCTAGCGGCATACGTGTAGCCGCCATAGGCGTTGTGTTTTGCGCTGTAGTGGCCCTGATAGCGGTATTTCGCGATACCTTAGTACTACCTTTGTTTCTAGGGCTGTTGACTTGGGGTAAGGCGCTATTCAAGCAGCTGTCTCTAAAAATGGCTTTTGTGCTAGCCAAAAATAGCCTATTCATTCAGTTACGTCGTTTCATAGTGCAAGTGTTCTCACATTTGCTGCTTAAATCGCACAAGCCGTTCCGGCGGCGTATTTCATCTATTCAAGCGTCGATTAAAAACCTGCTGTATGCGGTTTTTAGTCGATACATGAGTAGCCCACTTTGGTTGCGCTCCGCTATTGCATTAGGGTTACTGGCGATAACCGCTGGGAGTTCGGCGGCGATTCTGGCTTTGTTGATTATTCCCCAGCCACTGTTGAACTGGTTGAAGAAGCAGTTATTGACTCTGTCAAACAAAATCGGCGTCACTCAACTATTTCGCAGTATATGGAGGCGAGTGGTGCCTGATCGCTGGCAGCATCAGTGGCATATGTATGTGAAATGGACATTGGGCAGGCGGCAGGTTAGGGCGGCTCAGCACCTTCACCAGCGACTTAATGCCGCCCAAGCCGGGCAAGATCTACCTTCTGATGTTGATGATTTGCCGAAAACACGGCCCGATACGACGAAAAACAGCTGATTCAGCTCATTTTTTGTACACATTACTATCGATTTGTAGGGTAATGCACACACAATGTGGCTAATTGTTGCATATATATCAATAAGTGTGTATAATTGACCCATACACACACATAAATACTCATTCTGGCCAGTTAGGTGTGTATCTATGAGCGAGGAGCGATATGAAACGTATAAACGTAACAGTAAGAGCAGATCAGTACGAAAAGATAAGTAGCAAAGGCCTCAATGCCTCTGGGTTAATTCGCGGCCTGCTGGATGATCACTTCAGTGAAACGAAAATAGTGTTCTCGGTGAGTGAAGATGTTCGGCGTATGTACGATGAGGTAATCAGTAATTTTGGTGGCGAAGATGAAGAGATTGAAGCGTTTTTGGTCTCCGCCATGGATAGTTATTTAGAGTTTAAGTCTGGGCAGATAGCCAATTTAAGGCAATCGTTTAAGCCAGTAGCACTAGCTAAATAGATCAGTTTTGATAACGTTTTTTAAACAGTAGTTAAACAACAGTAGTTTATTAGGAGAAGGGAATGGAAGAACTCATTGAATTAGTAAGCGCAAATCTCATTGGTTGGGTGATAGTAGCGGCAGTCGTATTTTCACTACTTAAACAGTCGATAAAATTTGTACCTCAAAACAGAGCATTTGTAATCGAACGATTCGGTAAGTTTAATCGCACTCTAAAGGCTGGTTTAAATTTTCTCGTACCGTTTATGGATAAGGTTGCTTACGACCGCACCTTAAAAGAGCAAGCGGTTGATGTGCCAAGCCAGAGTGCAATCACTAAGGACAATATTGGTTTAAGAGTTGATGGTGTTTTGTATCTAAAGGTTATTGATCCGCATAAAGCCAGCTATGGTGTTGAAAACTATGTGTTCGCAGTAACACAGCTAGCTCAAACCACCATGCGTTCTGAAATTGGTAAGTTGAGCTTGGATAAAACGTTTGAAGAGCGTGACACGCTAAACACAGCGATTGTTTCGGCAATCAACGAAGCGGCCCAGCCGTGGGGTGTGCAGGTATTAAGATATGAGATTAAAGATATCGAACCACCTAAAAGTGTATTGGAAGCAATGGAGCGCCAGATGCGAGCTGAGCGAGATAAGCGTGCAACCATCTTAGAGTCAGAAGGTGAGCGTCAATCTGCAATCAACGTTGCCCAAGGTGAAAAGCAATCTAAGGTGCTCTCGGCAGAAGCGGTACGTGAAGAGCAAATATTATTGGCAGAAGGTGAAGCTCAAGCGATTGAAACGGTTGCAAATGCGAAGGCAATGGCATTGCGTACAATCGGTGAGATAGCTGCAACACCTGATGGTCAAAAAGCGGTACAGCTTGATTTGGCAACCTTAGCGATTGCTGCCAAAGATAACATCGCTAAGAAGTCGACCATCGTACTAACTGACGGGCAGTCATCTGGAGCCGCTAATACTGTGGCAGAGGCGATCGCCATAGTTAGTGCTATGAACAAGAGCGACGGTTTCTCATCAACAAATCAGTAAAAAAGTGAGTAAGCGCGATGAGCAAATGATGCTCATCGCGCGTTAACAGGAGTAACGAATATGATTGATTGGATTAATAGCAACATGGGCACTGCTTGGTTCGTTTTTGGTGGTGTACTTTTAGTCATTGAAGCATTTATTTTTGGCATGTCCACAGCCGCACTGCTTTTTGCAGGTTTCGGTGCTGTCATAACGGGCATTCTTATATGGGTTGGATTAGTGCCGGCAACCTGGACAGCTTCGTTTGCTGTGTTTACCGTAAGTTCGGTGGTAGTGACTGCATTACTTTGGATACCGTTTAAAAAGCTACAGTCCGAACCGTTTCAGGAAACGGATGCAAGTAGTGATTTGATTGGTTATGAATTTAT
>CALJAA010000136.1 GCA_938028465.1 uncultured Granulosicoccaceae bacterium
GCCCCGAATTGCAGCCGCCCTGTGTTCGCGTTTACACCAATAGGGTACAATCGCAAGGTTGTTGAGACGGGTCTATTTCTCCTAACTCATCGAATTTTCAGTGCTTTTTATAGGCACATTTACCCAAATAACCATAGAGCCTGCGGTCATCATGACCGAGGGCTGATTTATCAGAGGCGAGCATGCAAGTATCCGTTGAAACCACTAACGGGCTGGGACGTAAAATGACCGTTGGTCTACCGGCCGATTCCATTGATGGAGCCGTTAATGAACGCCTTCAAAGCTTAAGCAAAACAGCCAAAATTAATGGCTTCCGCGCAGGCAAAGTTCCATTCCAGGTAGTTAAGAAACGTTTTGGGCCACAGGTCCGATCTGAAGTGTTGGGCTCGCTCATCAATTCATCGTTTTACGACGCCGTACAGAAAGAAAACCTACGCCCGGCCGGCCAGCCGACGATTGAATCTGGCGAAGATACACCTGACAACGCCGAATCTGCATTTAGTTTTGTTGCAACGTTCGAAGTTTTCCCAGAATTTGACCCAGTGTTCAACGATGCCATCAAGGTAGAAAAGCCAGTTACTGATGTACAGCAATCAGATGTTGACGAGATGATTGAATCGCTTCGTAAGCAACGTCAAGAATTCACAACCGTTGATCGTGCAGCGCAAAATGATGATCAAATGATTATTGATTTTCTTGGTCGTATTGATGGTGAGGAATTTGATGGTGGTGCTGCGGAAAAGGCCCCCCTTGTTTTAGGCTCGGGATCTATGATTGCAGGCTTTGAAGAGCAGCTAATGGGGTTGGCGGCAGGCGATAAAAAGACAATCACTGTAACGTTTCCTGCTGAGTATCAAGCCGCGCACCTTGCCGGTAAAGATGCCGAATTTGATATCACCGTGCACGAGATAAAAGAAGCACATTTGCCTGAATTGAACGAAGAGATGATCAAAACCTTCGGTATCGAAGATGGCACACTTGAAAGCCTGCAGGCCGATATCCGCAAGAACATGGAAAGAGAATTGGCGACAAAGGTTGATAATCAGGTAAAGACCCAGATTATGGATGGACTACTTGAGCTAAATCCAATCGACGTGCCTATGGCTCTGGTTGGCGAGGAAATCCAGCGCCAGCGTGAGCAATTAATGCAACAAATGCCAGCTGATTCCGATGCGTCATTTCTGGGCGATGAGCTGTTCAAAGATCAAGCAGAGCGACGTGTGCGTTTAGGCTTGGTTGTTGGTGAAATTGTGCAAAAACAAGAACTCACCCCAGAAGCTACAGCAGTACGGGCTAAAGTTGAGCAGTTGGCTGAAACCTACGAAGATCCTCAGCAGGTTATCGACTACTATTACAGCAACAATGAAATGTTAAAGAATGTCGAAGCACTCGTTTTGGAAGAAGCTGTTACAGCTAAGGTTTTAGAGGCCGCTACGGTTACTGATAAAGCAACAACATTTCAAGAGTTGATGAACCCACCGGCGGCGGATGGGTCGGAATAACAGAAGCTTAGTTAACCTAGGAATATCGCAATTATGAGTTTTGGCTCACTATCGTCTAACGGCCACGGCGTAATGTCAGGAAACAGCGCATCAGCTGCGTTGGTACCAATGGTGATCGAGCAAACGCCACGAGGCGAGCGCTCTTTCGATATTTACTCACGTTTGCTCAAAGAGCGTGTGATCTTCATGGTAGGCCAGGTCGAGGACCATATGGCCAACCTGATTGTGGCTCAGTTGTTGTTCCTTGAGTCGGACAACCCCGACAAGGACATCTCGCTCTATATTAACTCCCCGGGTGGCTCAGTCACGGCAGGTTTGGCGATATATGACACTATGCAGTTCATCAAGCCTGATGTGAGTACTTTGTGTATCGGGCAGGCGGCTAGCATGGGCGCATTCCTGCTTACGGCGGGCGCAAAGGAGAAGCGCTTCACATTACCCAATTCGAGAGTGATGATTCATCAACCTTCGGCTGGATTCCAAGGCCAAGCGACCGACATTGATATACATGCACGTGAAATTTTGTCCATGAAGGACAAAATGAACCAGCTAATGGCTAAGCACAGCGGGCAAACAGCAGAAAAAGTCGCAGCAGACACAGAACGTGACAATTTTCTGACTGCGGAAGATGCGGTAGCCTATGGTCTAGTTGACCGAATAGTAGAATCAAGGGCAGAAGAGCTGGATGTCTCCACCCAAGGTAGTGTTGGCAATGTTGGCAACATAAACGACAAAAATAACGACAAAAATGAGAAGCCGGATACCGATTCCAACGCATAACGTGTTTATTAACATGTTCGCAAAATATGCAATGGCGTGATTGAATTCAATTATCTGATGTGACCGCTGCGGCAACACGGCAATTGGTCATGGAGAGATGGTTGATTAGTCGTGAGAAACCCGGCAAGGTGATCGTCAGGCACAAGGTTGAGAAAGAATGAGCGACGAGGACAAGAAAGACGACGGCAAGCTGCTTTACTGCTCTTTTTGCGGTAAATCACAGCATGAAGTGCGCAAGCTAATTGCTGGCCCTTCTGTATTCATTTGTGACGAATGCGTTGATTTGTGTAATGACATCATTACCGAAGAAATGCAGGATGCAACAGATGATACGGAAAGTTCACTACCGCGGCCGCACGAGATCAACGATCTCCTTGACCACTATGTAATCGGGCAAGAGAAAGCCAAAAAGATACTCGCGGTAGCGGTTTATAACCACTACAAGCGCCTTGAGTACAAAGACAAAAAAGGCGACGTTGAGCTTTCTAAAAGTAACATCTTGCTTATCGGTCCAACGGGTTCCGGTAAAACACTGCTTGCTGAAACATTGGCACGCACGCTTAACGTGCCTTTTACTATTGCAGATGCCACTACACTTACTGAAGCTGGCTATGTTGGTGAAGACGTTGAAAACATTATTCAAAAGCTTTTGCAAAAGTGCGACTACGACGTAGAGAAAGCCCAAACAGGTATTGTCTACATTGATGAGATTGATAAAATTTCTCGTAAGTCAGACAACCCTTCAATCACTCGCGATGTTTCGGGTGAAGGTGTGCAGCAAGCGCTACTAAAACTGATTGAAGGTACGGTTGCTTCCGTTCCGCCTCAAGGTGGTCGTAAGCATCCACAGCAAGAATTCTTGCAAGTGGATACCTCTAATATTTTGTTCATCTGCGGTGGTGCATTTGCAGGGCTCGAAAAAATCATTCAAAACCGCTCTGAAAAAGGTGGAATTGGTTTTGCTGCCGAGGTTAAATCAATTGATGACAGCAAGAACATCGGCGAGATGTTGCTTGATGTCGAAGCTCAGGATCTAATCCAATTTGGTTTGATACCTGAATTTGTGGGTCGTCTCCCGGTGTGTGCAACACTTGAAGAACTTGACGAGGAGGCACTAATACGTATCCTGGTTGAGCCTAAAAATGCGATCACTAAGCAATATGAAAAATTGCTATCAATGGAAGACGTAGAAATCGAATTCCGCAAAGATGCGCTAGCCGCTGTTGCTCATCGTTCACTGGAGCGACGTACAGGCGCTCGTGGCTTACGGACGATTTTAGAAAACGTGCTGCTCGAAACCATGTACGAGCTACCTAGGCTAGAAAACGTCAAGAAAGTCATTCTCGACGGAGCTGTGGTACGAGGCGAATCCAAACCTTACCTATTGCTCGAAGGGCAGGAAAAGGTCATGGAAGAAGAAAAGTATCGCCGCGCGGCATCTGACGACTAAAAATTGTAATGTTTTTGGCCACTGTCCCGTTCGGGGCAGTGGCTAATTAGCTCCCATATTACCTCCTGTAATAACTACTCCACAAATTCTGTACCGTCTTTATCACGCCGCTTCTAGCGTGCTTGTCTTGAAAAATCACATTTTCGCTCCATCTTGTCGTGTATGCTCAGATGATTCCTATCATCTATTTCTGCTGCTTTATTCTGGAGATATACCCGCTTGACTGATATAGATAATCAGGGGATCGAAGAGTCCCCGTCGCAACCCATTCCGGTACTCCCACTGCGTGATGTCATTGTTTATCCGCACATGGTTATTCCGTTGTTCGTTGGCCGTGAAAAATCGGTTGAAGCCCTCGATGCTGCGATGTCTGTCGACAAGCGCATTATGTTGGTGGCGCAGACGAGCGCGAAAGTAGAAGAGCCGAAAATTGAAGATATCCATACTGTGGGTACCATCGCCACAATTTTGCAGTTGCTGAAACTGCCAGACGGCACGATCAAAGTGTTAGTTGAAGGGCAGCAGCGCGCAAACATCGATCGCATTGATGATTCAGAAACTGGCTATTTCAAAGCTCATTATTCTCACCCTGCAGCAGTGGAGCCGAGTAAGGATCCAAAAGAACTCGAAGTGTTAGTACGTTCGGTTACCAATATGTTTGACCAATACGTCAAGATGAACAAGAAGGTGCCGCCGGAAATTTTAAGTTCTTTGTCTGGAGTAGAGGATGCTGATCGGCTGGCTGACATGATCGCAGCTCAAATGTCATTGCGTGTAGACGAGAAGCAAAAGATACTTGAACTGTTTGAGCCTGCAGAACGGCTAGAGCATTTACTTGCCTTGATGGAGTCTGAACTAGATTTACTCCAAGTCGAAAAGCGAGTGCGTGGCCGCGTCAAAAATCAAATGGAAAAAAGCCAGCGCGAGTATTACCTCAACGAGCAAATGAAGGCGATTCAAAAAGAGTTGGGCGAGATGGACGATGTGCCTAACGAAACTGAAGAGCTTGCGCGCAAAATCGAAAAGGGCGGCTTATCTAAAGAAGCTCATAAAAAGGTCACTGCTGAATTCAATAAATTGAAAATGATGTCACCCATGTCGGCAGAAGCTACCGTGGTGCGCAACTATATTGATACCGTAGTCAGCTTACCTTGGAAGAAAAAGTCCAAACTGAAAAAGACACTAGCTGAAGCCGAGCAAGTACTCGAAAACGATCACTACGGCTTAGAAAAAGTGAAAGAACGCATCATTGAATATTTAGCCGTTCAAAAACGTGTGAAGCGTGCTAAGGGCCCGATCCTTTGTTTAGTTGGCCCTCCTGGGGTAGGTAAAACATCGCTTGGGCGATCTATCGCTCGTGCGACAGGCCGTAAATTTAGCCGCATGGCATTGGGTGGTGTGCGTGATGAAGCTGAAATACGAGGCCATCGTCGTACATATATCGGTTCAATGCCGGGCAAGATCGTACAAAACTTATCGAAGGTAGGGCGTCGTAACCCGCTTATCCTGTTGGATGAGATTGACAAGATGTCCACTGATTTTCGTGGCGATCCGTCATCTGCATTACTCGAGGTTCTCGACCCGGAACAAAACCATACGTTTACTGACCATTACCTAGAGGTCGAATACGATCTATCGGATGTCATGTTTGTCGCTACGGCAAACACGATGAATATTCCGGAGCCACTACTTGATCGTATGGAAGTGATTCGTATACCGGGCTATACCGAACTAGAAAAGTCCAATATTGCAGAGCGATATTTGTTGCCACGCAAAATGAAAGATAACGGCCTTAAAAAATCCGAACTCGTGGTGAAAAGCGATGCGGTGCTGGAAATCATTCGTTCTTATACACGTGAAGCTGGTGTACGTAATCTTGAACGCGAAATATCAAAAATCTGCCGTAAGGTTGTGCGCAAAGTTATTGATGTACCTGTTGAGGGTCCCATTGAAGTTAACGCTGATAATTTGCCAGATTATCTTGGAGTTCAACGATTCCGCTATGGGCGCGCTGAAGAGAAAAATCAAATTGGTCAGGTTACGGGGCTTGCTTGGACCCAGGTTGGTGGTGAGCTACTCACTATAGAATCGGCGATTGTTACGGGTAAGGGCAAATTGACTTACACCGGCCAATTAGGTGATGTGATGCAGGAGTCTATTCAAGCTGCCATGATGGTGGTTCGCAGCCGAGCTAAGGCGCTAGGCATAGACGAAGGCTTTCACGAAAAACATGATCTACATGTTCATGTGCCAGAAGGTGCTACTCCAAAAGATGGGCCAAGTGCTGGTGTGGGTATGTGCACCGCATTAGTTTCGTCGTTAACGTCAGTACCAGTTAAGGCCGATGTGGCAATGACGGGTGAGATCACGTTGCGTGGAGAAGTGCTTCCGATTGGTGGCCTTAAGGAAAAACTCCTTGCCGCACAGAGAGGTGGTATCAAAATAGTGATCATTCCTATCGAAAATGCGAAGGATTTAATCGAAATTTCTGACGAAATAAAAGAGGGTTTAGACATTCGTCCAGTGCAATGGATCGATGAGGTGCTCGACATCGCGTTGGAATCTACCCCTAGGGGTAAGCAGGAAGCTACCCCAGAAAAGGTCACTACGGGCGATGAGCTTGGCGGCGATGCCGGTAATGAAGTTCAGCACCATTGATCTGGCTATATCTTGACCAATTGTCCCAATTTAGGGCTCGTTTAGCTTGCTATAGTCGCTCTAGCCGACTATGACTATGTAAGAAAGCAATCGTGAAGCTTGGTCAGAACCCTGCTGAAACGCCGTGTTGAATGGGTTTTTAGGGTAACAATCAAGTATCATAGAGTTCATCAAGCGGTTATTTAGAAAGTTTAAGTAGCCGCTATTTAATCGTTTAAAAATAGAGGAAAGCGTTACATGAATAAGGCAGAATTTGTTGATTCAGTTGCCACTAAGGCAGACATGTCAAAGACTGAAGCCGGTGCCGCAGTTGACGCCGTTCTGGATTCAGTGACAGACGCACTTAAGAATGGCGACCAAGTAACGCTTGTTGGTTTTGGAACATTTCTTGTGCGTAAAAGAGAAGCACGAACAGGTCGCAATCCACGAACTGGTGAGCCACTTGAAATCAAAGCATCGAATGTTCCTAGCTTTAAAGCTGGCAAAGCGTTAAAAGAAGCTGTAAACTAAGCCGGCTCTGGGTGCTTAGCTCAGCTGGTAGAGCATCGCCCTTACAAGGCGGAGGTCGGGGGTTCGATCCCCTCAGCACCCACCAGGCTATCTCGGGCTCCGGTTTTTCAGGTAATGATTCTTTCACCTGAATATTTAATAGCCTTTATCGGCGACCTGGACCAAAATATGCCTTGTCAATCGCTTAAAGTACTTGCTTAAGGCACTGCTTAAGGCACTTAAAGTGGAGCGGTAGTTCAGTTGGTTAGAATACCGGCCTGTCACGCCGGGGGTCGCGGGTTCGAGTCCCGTCCGCTCCGCCAACTCATTGACTAAATCAAGGGTGCTTTGCACCCTTTTTTTATGGAACCTTTAAAATTTCTCGATTAATTTTATCGATAGGCTTTAAGGGAAAGACTAAAATACGCTGAACCCAATAGTACCAAGGTGCGATCATGTTACTTGATCTTCGAGATTACGTCCGGAATAACAAGCCGGTAAAATACACCATCATCACCCTAATATGCATTCCGTTTGTGCTGTTCGGTG
>CALJAA010000137.1 GCA_938028465.1 uncultured Granulosicoccaceae bacterium
GCAACCTTGAGCAAAACGGTATTGTGTTTATCGATGAGATCGACAAGGTTGCGCGAGGCTCTCAAACCAGCGGTGCCGATGTGTCCCGTGAAGGTGTGCAGCGAGATTTACTGCCATTGGTAGAGGGTAGTACTGTGTCGACTAAATTCGGGATGGTGAAAACGGATCACATACTGTTTATCGCCTGTGGTGCATTTCATTTATCTAAGCCATCTGATCTGATCCCTGAGCTACAGGGGCGTTTGCCCATCCGTGTCGAGCTGGACGCGCTCACTAGTAATGATTTTGTTCGCATATTAACTGAGCCCGATGCATCGTTAACAGATCAAGCGGTAGCGTTGTTAGGCACCGAAGACGTTAAAGTTAGCTTTACAGCAGACGGTATTGAGCGCATTGCAGAGGTCGCGTTTCAGGTGAATGAAACTACCGAGAACATCGGTGCCAGGCGGTTGCATACGGTAATGGAGCGCCTGCTCGAAACAGCATCATTTAATGCGGCTGATAACAGCGGCACCGAAATCGTCGTTAACGCAAACTTTGTTGACTCCAATCTAGGCGATCTAGTTCAGAACGTCGATCTTAGCCGGTATATTTTGTAATCATGGCCAAACCAACTGACATTAAGCTACATCAACAGAGACGCATACTCGAGCTGGTCTTTGATGATGGATACACCTGTAACTTGAGCTGCGAGTACCTTCGGGTGAATTCGCCCTCCGCGGAGGTGCGGGGGCATGGGCCCGGCCAAGAAGTGCTGCAAGTGGGTAAAGAGTCCGTTGGTATCACACAGATTGAGCCTACTGGTAACTATGCCGTAAAGCTGCATTTTGATGATGGTCATAACAGCGGTATCTATCGCTGGGATTACCTATATGAATTAGGTAAGAATTTTGAAGAATACTGGCAGTCGTATCTAGATCAGCTTGATGCGGCTGGCCAATCACGCAAAGAGACCAATTGAGCGGGCAGTCATGACTGAAGATGCAAACAGCAACAAAACCCATTTCGGATACAAAGATGTAGACGAATCAGCCAAGGTTGGAATGGTTGGTGAGGTATTTCATTCTGTAGCAGCCAAGTACGATGTGATGAATGATGTCATGTCGTTTGGTGTGCATCGCATCTGGAAGCAAATCACGATTGACCAATCCGCTGTAAGGCCAGGTCACAAGGTGTTGGATATAGCCGGTGGTACGGGTGATCTTGCAAAGAAGTTTTGTAAACGTGTGGGCAGTAGTGGCGAAGTCGTACTAGCTGATATCAATGCATCGATGTTAGAAGTCGGGCGTGAGCGCCTACTTAATGAAGGTGTTGTGGGTAATTTACGTTTTGTTCAAGCTGATGCCGAAGCGCTACCGTTTGAAAATGACACCTTTGATTGCATCACAATTGCGTTTGGTTTGCGTAATGTTACGCGTAAAGAAAACGCGCTTGCCTCTATGTTGCGGGTGCTAAAACCGGGCGGGCGATTGTTGATACTGGAGTTCTCTAAACCCGTACTGCCATTACTCAACACGGTTTATGATGCCTATTCGTTTAAAGCGCTACCCATGATGGGTAAGCTTATCGCTGATGATGAAGATAGCTATCGCTATTTAGCAGAATCTATTCGTATGCACCCTGATCAAGCAACGCTTGAGTCAATGATGAAAGAGGCTGGCTTTGAAGATACCAGCTATCAAAACTTGACGGGCGGTATAGTGGCCTTGCACAAAGGCTTTAAATTTTAGCAGCGCATAGATAAATACAATGCATATACCCATTCCTATTGCTGTATTGGTTCAGAAGGCGATTGACCAAACGTTGCCACTTGACCCTGATACGCAGCGTGCGCTTGGCACCATTGATAGCAAAGTGATTGCTATCAATATTCAACAACCTCCGCTGGAATTTGCTTTGAGCATTGTCGATAACGATATCCAATTGTTACGCGTATTTGATGGTGAGCCTGATGCGACGCTTGCTGGCCCATTGAGCGATTTCTTTGCGATACAATCCAGTGACACTGCACTTGATAACGGGCGTATCAAAATTTCAGGAGATGAGCAACTCGCAAAAGATTTTGGGTTGATCGTTTATAGAAGTGAAGTTGATTGGCAAGATGCGCTTTCACCGTTTTTAGGCGAAACACTGGTACATAAAATAGGTGAATTGGGTAAACGGTTTGGTTTGTGGTCGAGTGGTACCAAACAACATTTACGCGAAGACACTGCCGAATACCTACAAGAAGAAACGAATTTACTGGTGTCGCGTAATCAGGTGAGTAGTTTTACGAAACAGCTTGAAACAACAGCTGCAAAGGTAGAAACCTTAGATAGTAAGCTTACCGCTCTTGAAGAGCGAGCAAACAAGAAGGGCAAGCCCTCTTGATTAAACGCATTACTAGGCTGTTTACCATTCAGCGAGTATTTGTTAAATACGCGCTGGAAGATCTATTCCTGACTAATTCGCGAATGAGTTGGTTGCGGCATATGTCGCGTGTATCACCCACGCGCTATATCAATTCAGATGAACGAGCTTTGCCTCGGGGCCAACGTATACGTTTAGCACTCGAAGAGCTAGGTCCGGTGTTTGTTAAATTAGGCCAAGTGATGTCTACTCGGCGTGATTTGCTGCCAGATGATATCGGTGATGAGCTTGCCTTGCTGCAAGATAAGGTGCCGCCATTTGCTGCCAGCCTTGCACGTGACCAAATAGAATTATCCTTGGGTAAGCCAGTCAATGAAATCTTCAAACACTTTGAAGACACACCTTTAGCCTCAGCATCAGTGGCCCAGGTACATGGCGTGGTATTACATGACGGCACTAGTGCGATTGTTAAAGTGCTGCGTCCTGATATTCAGCCCATTATTGAACGTGATCTTTCTTTGATGTATTTGTTGGCTGATATTTGCCGGTCAACACTACGTGATGGTAAGCGCATGCGCCCACGAGAAGTCGTGGCGGATTACGACCACACCATCCATAATGAGCTCGACTTAATTCAAGAAGCTAGCAACGCAGTCGTGCTGCGTAACAACCATAAAGATTCTCCTCTGTTGTATGTGCCGGAGATCTACTGGGATTACACACGTAAAAACATACTAGTGATGGAACGCATTGAAGGTATTCCAATACGTGATGTGGATGAGATGCGCGCAATCAATATGGATATGAAGAAGTTAGCTGAAACGGGTGTGGAAATATTTTATACGCAGGTGTTCAAGCACAATTTTTTCCATGCAGATATGCATCCAGGTAATATTTTTGTATCGAGGCACAACCCACGAGACCCGCAATACATTGCCGTCGACTTTGGCATTGTTGGGTCACTGACGGCAGAAGATCAGCGCTACCTGGGTGAAAACATCCTGGCATTTTTTCAACGCGACTATCGTCGAGTTGCGCAATTGCATGTGGATTCGGGTTGGGTGCCGGCTGGCACGCGTGTATCAGAGTTTGAAGCCGCCGTACGCGCAGTGTGCGAACCGATCTTTGAAAAGCCACTAGCTGAAATATCATTTGGCCAAGTGTTGCTGCAGTTGTTTCATACGGCACGCCGGTTTGAAATGGAAGTGCAGCCTCAATTAGTGTTGCTACAAAAAACCTTGCTCAATATTGAAGGCTTAGGGCGCCAGCTCTATCCGCAGCTTGATTTATGGGCAACAGCAAAACCGTTTTTAGAGCAATGGATGAAAGAACGCCAAAGCCCGCAGGCCTTGGCCAAAAAAATCGTCGCGCAGGCACCGCAAATTCTAGATGCACTACCGGCCATGCCGATGTTGGTTCATCAGTATTTAAAAGACGCACCTTTGCGTGCACAACAAACACAGCCTGATAACTCGTCGCTAAAACAAACCATAGCGGGATCAGTATTAATATTGGCGGGCAGTATGATTTTGGCCTCGGTGATGATTAGCGATCAAAGTAAAGTTTGGTACTTAGTGAGTTTGGTGCCTATGGTTGTGGGCCTTGGCTTACTTCGCGTAGGCCTACGTAATTAACCCACCCCATTTGTCATCCCCGTTCCATTCGTCATTCACGCAGGGGTTGTCATCCCCGCACAAATTGTCATCCCCGCGTAGGCGGGCTAGGTGGGGATGACAATGTTCGAAGGGTGACAATGTTCGGGGGGATGGCACTATTTATTGGCACCCAAAACAGCAAAATTGACGCAATACCTCACTTTCTTTGACACCCCCATTCCGCACCAACATTGCAATTTGACCCGTTTTGCTACAACTGCGCTATCTGGCAGCGACCTTGCATCAGCAAAGGCACACGATTAATTTGGATTACAGCGCTATGCAACAGTTACAACCAGATCCGCTTTGGGATGAAGGCATTGCAAGCTATCTGATGGGCGAGTACGAAAAGAACCAAACGCCCATTTCTAGCGAAGATCTTCAAGCTTTTGCGGTTGAGAGGGCGCAACGTATAGGCGACATGCTTGAGACATTGTTTTTAATGGCAATCTACGGCGAATGGCAGTACGTGGATGCGGATGGTAAGGAACAACCTCTGGACGAAGAAGGTTTGAATAACTTGTATGCTAAGGGCCGTATTACTGCAGCCGATCTCGAAGCATTCGACGGTCTCTGGAAGCCAGTCTAAATCTGCTTACGCCAGTTCAGAGCACTCCTGCTCTAGCTGGCGACAAAGAATGGTAGTAATTTAAACAGTCTCCGACTTTATTAAGAGTTATTTCATCGTCTTCTTGCCAACACCGCTGCGCGTTTGCCGCACCGTTGTTACCATAGGGCATGGACGTATCAGACCTTCTCGACGACCTCAACGATGCGCAGCGCCAAGCTGTGTCGGCGCCGCTTGGCCACCAGTTGGTGCTTGCCGGTGCTGGTAGTGGTAAAACCCGAGTATTAACCAATCGAATTGCCTGGCTAAATCGGGTAGAGGCTATCTCGCCGTTAAGCATCATGGCGGTTACCTTTACCAATAAGGCGGCTCGCGAAATGCGTGTTCGGGTTGAGGGTCTGCTCGGTATGGCTATTGGCCCAATGTGGCTAGGCACCTTCCACGGAATCGCTCATCGGTTTTTACGTTCTCACTGGAAAGATGCAAACTTGCCACAGGCATTCCAGATACTGGATTCTGATGATCAGTTACGAGTAGTGAAAAGAACCATCCGTGCGTTAGAGCTTGATGAGGCTCATTGGCCACCTCGGCAAGTGCAGTGGTTTATCAATGGCCACAAAGATGAAGGCCGGCGGCCACATCATATTGATGACCAGCAAGATGCCACTACCGCCCAATACATTCGCATTTATACCGCTTACGAAGTAGCCTGTAACCGAGCCGGTGCTGTTGATTTTGCCGAGCTGCTATTACGCGCGCTTGAAACACTACGCGATAACGAATCACTGCTTAAGCATTATCAAAAACGGTTTCGTTGTGTGCTGGTGGACGAATTCCAAGATACCAACTCGATTCAATACGCGTGGATACGCTTACTGGCTGGTGGTGATAACACGTCTGTATTTGCGGTGGGTGATGATGATCAATCCATTTACGCTTGGCGTGGTGCCAAGGTTGAGAATCTACTCAATTTTAATAAGGATTACCCCAACGCTGAAGTGGTTCGCCTAGAGCAAAATTACCGTTCAACCGGCAATATATTGGAAGCCGCGAACGCACTGATTTCCTGCAACGGTGGGCGCATGGGTAAAAACCTATGGACATCTGATAGTGCTGGTGACCCAATCACTATGTATAACGCCTACAACGAAACCGATGAAGCACGGTTTATTGTAGAAACGATTCTTAGCTACATTAAAGATGGTGGCAGGCGTCAAGATTGCGCAGTGTTGTATCGATCTAATGCGCAATCACGAGTGATAGAAGAATTCTTAGTGGCATCGGGTGTTCAGTATCGCGTGTATGGCGGCCTGCGCTTTTTTGAGCGAGCTGAAATAAAAGATACACTCGCTTATATGCGTCTGGCTAACTTTCGTGCTGATGATGTGTCGTTTGAGCGCATCATTAATCAACCTACGCGCGGCATAGGCGATAAAACCGTTAGTTTGATTAGGCAATACGCCCGAGAAAACGAAGTATCGATGTGGTTAGCGGCTGCGTCATTAGTTGAAGCTAATGGTTTAACGGCACGAGCAAAAGGAGCGGTTCAGGGTTTTATTACGTTGATCGAAGCTCTAAGTACGGCGATGGAAGATCAATCATTGGGCATGCAAGTGCAGATTACAAGCAGCCACAGTGGGTTGTTGGAGCATTTTAAAAAGGACGATAGTGATCGCGGCCAGATGCGAGTGGAAAACATACAAGAACTCGAAAACGCCGCCCGTACCTATATGTTTACAAATGAGGATACTGACGAAGGCACTATCCTTGATGACTTCCTAGCGCACGCAGCCTTAGAAGCGGGCGAAGGCCAAGCGGATGCCGACGAAGATGCGGTGCAACTCATGACATTGCATTCGGCAAAAGGCTTAGAGTTTCCATTGGTGATTATGGGTGGTATGGAGCAGGGCTTATTCCCGCATATGCGATCAATGGAAGACCCGGTTAAGTTAGAAGAAGAGCGCCGTCTGTGCTATGTAGGTATTACCCGCGCGCGCAAAAAACTCTACCTAACTTTGGCCGAGCAACGCCGCTTGCATGGTAAAGATCAATACAATCCACCTTCAAAATTCATCAGTGAAATCCCGGCAGAGTTATTAGAAGAAATCCGCCCGCGCATGAATGTATCAATGCCGGTTTATCATTCGTCTCCGGTTAATCAATATGCTGATCAAGACGAATCAGGTATATCGGTTGGTCAGTCAGTTAAGCACGGCAAGTATGGTTTCGGTATTGTGATTGACCAAGAAGGCAGAGGCTCTTCTGCGCGCGTATACGTGAACTTTGAAGATGCCGGTAGTAAATGGTTGATCTTGGCTTATGCTAATTTGCAGCCGGCTTGATAGTTTTAATTGCTTCTCTGTCAATTTGACCAGAACTTTATCAATATTTATGTAGTTGTTATAAAAACTATCAATTGAGTTATAAGCTTTTAGTCAAAGTACGGCATATCATGCACGTAAACCTAATTTTTAACATGTTATCCGATAATCGACACGATGTGATTCGCGCGACTCCAATGTTCAGTATTGAGGGGCAGCTCAAGCGCATGGGATGTGATAATCCGAGAGCCAGTCGGGCGGGCCTTTTGTCTTTTTAAGTCCAGCAATTCTTGCCATATTTTGTGCAGTATGCACGCTATGCCCTTATGTTTTTATAAGTAATCGAATCCCTCGCATAGTTTCCTAAATCTCAACTATCCATCTGCCGATAGCCTGTTGTCGGATAGTTCATCCAATTAAATGAAAAATCAAAGCATTAACAAAGATCTGCTGGTGGTTCGGCCCGTGAGCAGGTTAAGGAGTGGCCGGTGAAAAAAATCATATTGTTCGTAGATGATGAGCAATCAATTCTAAGCGCAATTAAACGGTTGTTTCGTAAGTCTCCTTACAATATCTTGACGGCTGGAAATGCTAAAGACGCACTAGACGTTATTCGCACCGTTCCAATCTCTGTATTAGTATCAGATTACACAATGCCGGGGGAAACTGGTGCTGAGTTACTGGCGATGGCGAAATCGATTCGGCCAGAAATGAGTCGCATAATCCTGAGTGGTAACAATGATCAAGAAGCTCTGTTGCAGTCAATAAACCTCGGGTCGGCAGATCGATTCCTGACAAAGCCCTGGGATGATAGCGAGCTGATTAGCGAAGTCGATAATGCGATGGCAGCTTGGGAAGAAAAGAGATACACGTGGCCAGATAAAAAACTGTTAAATCAGACGTCTTTTATACAAATGGTTGACGAGCTCATATCAGAGCCTGAAACAACTAACCGTGCCGTTATTTATTTTGGTGTTCGTGACTTTGAAAATGTACAACAACTCGTTGGAATTGAAGAACTAAGGAATTTTTTATATGAAATATCTCCGACGCTAAACAGTGTAGAGTCGTCGGTAACCTTGGCGATTTTGGACGACAATAATTTTTGCGGAATAATCAAACTAGAGAATGAAGCAGCAAGTCTTAAGCAGAAAATTAGCGATCTGATTGAACCGTTTTTGGAAGCTTCTGCTCTTGATAATCAGAAAATTTCCATTTCATTAGACGTAGGGTACTGCGTAGCATCGCCTGAGACCGCTAGCGCTATAGATCTGATCAGCAACGCACTTACCGCTTACCAACACGCGAAATCATCTGAGTCTGGAAACTATGTGGATTATCAGTCATGGATGAGTGAAAAGAAAAATTATGACCGGATCATCGAAAGTAATTTGCAACATGCATTGAAAGATATTGAATTTGTCCTTCACTATCAACCAAAAATTAATATTTCAAATAACACAATGCACGGTGCTGAAGCGCTTATTCGGTGGAATAGTAAAACCCTAGGTATGGTGTCGCCCTTTGATTTTATTCACTTAGCAGAACGTAGCGAGGCTATAAACGACATTGGTCACTGGGTGATGAACGAGGCCATTCGGCAGTGGGTGGAGTGGTTTGGCCAGTCAGAGGTACAACCAATCGTGTCGGTTAATGTATCGCCCAGGCAACTGAAAGACTTTTCATTCGTCAAACGCGTAGAGAGCGTTCTTCAGGAACATAGTATTGATCCGTCGAGGCTGGAGCTTGAGATCACAGAGAGTCTTATGGTGGAAGATATAAAAACAACGCTTAAGATCCTCAATGACATAAAGGCGCTCGGCGTTGCCTTATCAATTGATGATTTTGGAACTGGGTATTCGTCATTAAGCTATTTAAATCAGCTTCCAGTGGATACGCTGAAAATTGATCGGTCTTTTATATTTCCAATGATGGAGTCAGAAGAAAAAAGGCGCCTTGTTAAAAATTTAATCAGATTGGGACATGATTTAGGCATTGATATAGTCGCGGAAGGGGTTGAAGATGAGCAACAACTTGAGGTTCTGAAAGAGTATGGTTGCGATGTAATCCAAGGTTATTTTTATAGTCCGCCGGTTCCATCAGGAGACTATGCGCGCCTGATAGAAAAATTCCCCCCACAAGTAGCTGATACTCAAGATTTTCAGCAAGTAGGCATGCTTAAGTCAGCATAAATAGAGTTTCTGACTAGTTTCCCTGTTTTGGTAAAACCTACGCGCAAATAATATTTTTCAAACTTAAACAAATAACGTTTTTTGAATAAACAGATCTAACACTTGTTGTGTTGAATTCGATTTTCCTATTTATGGAATGCGGACGTTGTCTCCCAGCGTTATCAATACTGTTCGATCACCCTAATAATGTATGTGGAGAGAGAATCTCAATGAAAATACGTATTTTACTACTGCTGTGCTTGTGCTCAGGTTTTGGCTCTGTCGCACAGGCTAAGGAATACACCTTTGGAATAGTGCCTCAGCAATCTTCAAAAAAATTGGCTAGGCTATGGGGCCCTGTTTTGAAAAAGCTCAGTGAAGACAGCGGAGTGACACTGAAATTTGCGACAGCTAAAGATATTCCAACGTTTGAACAACGACTACTGGCGGGGGAATATGATTTTGCCTATATGAACCCTTATCACTTTACGGTATACAATAAGGTACCAGGTTATATAGCGTTGGCCCATCAACGAAACAAGGAAATAAAAGGCATTATTGTAGTAAAAAAAGAAAACAGTATCACTGATTTTTCGGATTTGAATAGCCAACCATTAGCGTTTCCTTCACCAGCGGCCTTTGCCGCGACAATACTGCCTCAGGCACAATTGAACAAACTCGATATCAAGTTCGATCCCAAGTATGTTTCATCCCATGATTCAGTTTATTTGGCAGTAGCCCGTGGGCTGCTTCCCGCAGGTGGAGGTATCCTAAGAACATTTAACAACACAGATCCTGCAGTGCGTGATCAGTTGCGTATATTTTGGAAATCAGACGGATTTACTCCACATGCTTTTGCAGCCCACCCAGATATGCCCGCTCAAGACCGTATGCGTGTTGCCAATGCGCTGTCAACACTAGAATCCACGGAAGTTGGAATGGCGCTTTTGTCGTCACTGAATTTTAAAGGAATTCAACCGGCCGAAGATAAGGATTGGGATGATGTCAGAGAACTCCAGATAACCGCTTTAGGCGATTAAGCCAATCTGTAAAACAATATAAATATCCATGTCACTACGATTCAAAACCGTCATCGGTGTCGCTTTAATCGAAGCGATAGTGTTGGCGTTGCTGATATTTACCGTCATTGGACACATGAATAAGAATGCGGAACAGGCTCTATTAAAACGATCTTCCACGACGGTTAGTTTGTTTGCCTCTACTGCAAAAGATCCGGTTCTATCTTATGATTTAGCATCTCTTGACACCTTCAGCAAAGAGCTAATTACTAACCCCGATATTGCTTATGTGCGCATTCTTGATGCGAATGGGTTGGTGCTAAGCGCGACAGGGTCAGATAGCATTTTAAATCGCCAGTTTGTTCAGGATAGCAATTTAAAATCTGTGGACGATGGGATTTTCGACACGTCAACCACCATTGCAGAAAGCGGCATAGAGTATGGGCGTGTTGAAATAGGAATTAATACCGACAGTATCAATTTAGGTATTCAGGAAACACGTAAGCTCACAATTTTAATCGCGGTTGTAGAAATGAGCTTAGTCGCGTTGTTTTCATTACTGTTGGGTACCTATCTCACTCGTAAGCTAGTAATTCTAAGCGCTGCAGCAAAATCCATATCAACAGGCGATTATACAAAAGACCTTAAAGTAACCAGTAAAGATGAGGTTGGGCAAGTAGCACTAGCCTTTAATCGCATGACGTTGGCGTTACGAGAAACACAGGCATCCAGAAACAATTTTGAGTCGGAACTTGTAGAGCTGAATCGTACTTTGGAAGATCATGTTGAAAAAAGAACTGAAAAGATAAATTCGCAGATACTAGAGCTCAAAACAGCGAATAAGATGATTGCCGATACTCAGGCAAAACTCCTTCAGTCTGAAAAACTTGCGTCTTTAGGGCAACTTTCAGCAGGTGTGGCTCATGAAATTAATAACCCGATAGCGTTTGTCCACAGCAATGTTAAAACCCTATCCGATTATGTGGATGTTTATCAGAAACTGGTCACGCTCTTCCAGGAGACCAGAAACGTAAGCGAATCAAATCGGCAAAAATTGCTGGAGCAAATTCAGGAGATTGAAGATGAGGAGGACATCGAGTTTGTTAATACTGATATTAATACACTTATATCAGAAACAATTGATGGTGCTCTACGTGTAAAAGAAATTGTAAAAGGATTACAGGAATTTTCGCATACTAATGGTGATTCTAAATCTCCCTGCGATTTAAATAAATGTCTTCAATCTACTTTAAAGATTGCCAAGAACGAGTTTAAGAACAAGTGTACTGTCGTTACGGAGTTTGATGCTATACCGCTGGCTCATGCAAATAAGGGCGAGATTAGTCAAGTGTTGCTTAACCTTCTGGTTAACGCTGGGCAATCGGTTGGTGCCGAAGGAATAGTAACCATAAAAACGTCGTTTTCTGAAGGAATGATTCAAATATCTGTCAAAGATAACGGTATGGGTATAGAGGAGCAAGATGTGGATCGTCTGTTCGAACCATTTTTCACGACCAAACCGGTTGGTATAGGAACGGGTCTTGGCTTGTCCATTTCATACGGCATCATCCGAGATCATGGTGGGACCATCAGTGTCGAAACTGAAGTTGGGACAGGTTCTATATTCAGGGTGTTACTGCCAGCTCTCGATGAAGGGGTCGATTCGAAAGCCGCTTAGTTTACGTTTAATGACGAGCTAAAAAATTGAAACCTACCCGATTAGTTATTAAATCCATATCCGATGGTTCGAACTGGATACCTAATTCGACCCCTCTAGGCGCTAAAAAACTATATACGTGTATAGTCAGCATATCGCCACTCTGCTCAATTTCAACTTACTCCGAAGCAACATGTTTTTGTTGGTGCTACACCAGGCTGATTTTACTAGCACTAAAAAATATTGGCATCTAAGCCTGCAGCCACAGACATTCCCAACTCTTCACACTGCTTTGTAAATTCATCCTGATAATCACCTTGCAATACAATCGGCTCTTGCACCGGCCGCCAACGTAAGCCAGTAATAATTTTTTGCACACCGGTAAGCGTGCCTTGCCCATCAATGCCAGCGCGAATATACAAGGCATATGGCAAGCCTTCAGTGTGTTCAATGCATGGGTAGTAGATGCGCTCAAAAAAATCTTTGATCAACCCACTCATATAGCCAAAGTTTTCAGTAGTGCCAACAATGATGCCGTCGCAGCTAAGTACGTCATCACTAGTAGCTTGTAGTGCACTACGAAACACGACATCAACATTTTCGATATCATGATGGGACGCGCCTGCAACTGTTGCATCAGCCAATGCTTGCGTATTGGCTGATGGTGTGTTGCACACAATCAATAATGATTTTTTTGTAGACATAAGCTTTTATGCGTATTCACTATCCTGAACGAATAGTTTGCCTGACTGAAGAAACAACTGAAACCCTCTATATGCTGGGTGAGCAAGATCGTATCGTGGGTATTTCAGGCTTTACGGTGCGCCCAGCTATTGCTCGTAAAGAAAAACCCAAGGTGTCAGCATTTACCTCTGCCAAGATTGATCGCATTATGGCCCTAGAGCCGGATCTTGTCATTGGGTTTTCGGATCTGCAGGCTGATATCGCGGCTGATCTAATCAAGCTAGGTGCGAATGTTATGTTATTCAATCATCGATCAGTTGAAGATATTCTTAATATGATACTTAGCTTGAGTTCAATGGTGGGTGCTGCTGAAAAGGGTGCTAAGTTGGTTGATCAGCTACATGCTCGAGTTAATGCGATAAAAGAACAAGGTGCACAATTGCCAACTCGTCCGCGAGTGTACTTTGAGGAATGGGATGAGCCCATGTTTTCAGGTATTCGTTGGGTCTCAGAATTAATAGAAATAGCCGGTGGTGAAGATTGTTTTAAGGAGCTTGGCAAAATGCCTCACGGTAAAGATAGAATCATTGCTGATCCACAAACTGTTATCAATGCAAAGCCTGAGATTATTATTGGGTCGTGGTGTGGTAAAAAATTCAGGCCAGAAAAAGTTGCGGCCCGGCCGGGTTGGGGCGTAATCCCAGCGGTTAGCAACGAGCATTTATATGAAATTAAATCACCGCTAATATTACAACCAGGCCCGGCAGCCTTGACCGATGGGCTTGATGCATTGGTTGAGATTATTCACCCCATTGCCAAAGCGTAGTGTAAACGCACTACGGTTGTAATACCTGAAACCAAAAATTATTGGCTATCATCAATTGCACGTAGTGCTGGTGCCATGTTGCTGTTAATCACAAGCGTATAAACATGGCCAGCTTCGATGGTGATGCTCTCACTGGCGAAGCGGTTGTTCGCATCCGTTAGCGAATAGGTGCCCGGTAGTACATCAGCGTAATCAGTTTTTTGAGTCACATATGAGAGTCCTTCAAAATTAACATCGCTACCACTATTGTTGGGCTGGGTTGCCACTAGTGTAATGGTTGATGAGCTGTTGATATCACCTAAGCTGGTTGCTTGTACGAGGCGTACCAATGCTGTGGAAGGGCTGGTTGATTCGCTTTGAGTAGTCAATGTGATAAAACCAATGTTGCTGGTCGCATCGTCAGGCCGCATGATAATTGTTGTAATCGAAAACTCGGCTGCGTTGAATGGTTCAATCGTATGAAAAGCGACCGAGTCATCCATGCTAAGCGTAGCGACATCAGAAAATAGTAGTTGAGCTGCATCAACAGGTAATTCAACACGACCACTATCTTGCTGCGGTAGTAGTTCATTAATTACAGGATTGTCGTTAACGCTAACTTGCACATTGAGTTGTGTCAGGTTGACTACCCGCATTTGTGGTGCCGCGTTTTGGCCACCGGGTAGCATATTGTCAAATGACTCGGTTGTAGGCATTGAGTTATCGACTGTGCTCATTTGTGTTTCGCCCGTGGTGTCACCATCCGTTGCACCAGTGGTTGTTCCGTCAGTTGAGCCTGTGTCTTCCCCTTCATTCATTCCATCTGTAGTGCTTCCGGCTTCACCTTCTATCATGATGTTGTTATTGGTGCCGTCACCTGTGCCAAACAAACCACCGTCACACGATGCCAACAACAGTGACAAGCAAGCCATTGCCAAATATAAACACTGAATGAGTTTTTTATTAATCATTGTTGCCACCATCTGTACTAACAACATCATCATCCACGGCATCCTCAATAAAGTAGATACCTAAACCCGTGCGGTATCGAGCTTCGCCGGTCGCGGGCGGATTATTTTTTTCTTGTTCCGCGAGTGTTTTGTCAAATTCGCGTAATAACTTAAGTGCCTTGTCGGCGCTTAGCTTTTTAAATTCAGCTAAGGCATCGCTACTGATGTTGTCGTAGGCAACGCTCATCTGTAAGCGGCGTTTATCTTCACCGCTGATATTGTGATCAAGTGTGTTAAGTAAATCAGTTGCGCTGGTGGCAAACACGTCCAGCATGGCCTCTTCGCTTTCATGTGGCACGTAACCTTTGGTCACTAGCACAACTTCATTGTCGTTAAGTTCGACCGTTCCTACTCTTACTAGCTCATCCAATAGTGCGCGAGCGGGTACGTCTCCGCCGTATTGCCTAACGAGTTGATTAAAAGATTCGTTGTTATCGCCGTAGGTAAGTGCAGCTGGCTGGCCATCGTCTTGTTGGAATTGATCGTCTTGAAGCCAACCGGTCACTACTCTTACGGCACGATTGTGTTTGTTTATGCCTGCTTGAACGTCATCCGGCAAATCAAGGATGCGTTTTACTTCTTTGCGATTTATACCGGTGACAATCGATGTGCGTGAAACCGTAGGTGTCTTGCCATCAATACCAAAGTGTTCAGTCGCCTCTTTTACGTAAGCTTGTTTTGCCCAACTAACAAATTCGGCATGAGAAACGCCGTGGCGTAGCAGCAGTCTGGCCAGTGGGGATAGCACACGTGTTACGGCTTTTTGTAAGTTGTTGCTCATCGGGGGTCTGTGAAAAAACGTCCTATCCAGTTTACGGCCGGAGCCTGTGCGTAAACAGAGATGCGGTGCACAGAATACGCCAAATTTGGGAATATTATCCCATGTTTTGGATTGGAATCACAAGGGGTGGGGTTGGATTGTCATCCTGAAGGCTTTTGTCATCCCCGCCTACGCGAGGATGACAGAATCGGAGGATGGCAAAATTGCGGGACTGACTAAATTAGTACTGGGCAGCTCCTTCTACCCAGCTCAATTAGTTTAAATGTTGATTTAAGGGCTTGCAGGTAATACGACCATGTCGCTCAGTGTGGGCATGCCATCTAGGCAGTCGTCCCATCGCAGCGGCACTGTGATCAATACTGTTTCCGCGTTAAGCATGGCTGAAAGTGCAACGGTTTCGAGTTCTGCCTGCTTACCCTGTTGGTTGAAGCTGGCTGTGTCTATTTTTAATACGCTGCCGTGACAAGTTGATGGGCCCACTGAATCCGCAATATGAATAGTTAAATATTCAAGGCCATTGATGTTGCCAGTGCGTACTTCTTGGAGTTCGGTGGCGATATGGCGTTTGGGTGTAAATAGGGCGTAAGAAGAGCTGCTCGCAAGTAAGACCGAGCCTAGTAGGATACTGCACGCTGCAGGCTTTACAAGCGTCACTAATTTAACCAGTTTTATTTTTTTTATCATGGTTGATACCTCTTAGCACCACTATGTAGTGTTTTCGGCCTTTTGGCAAATTTTTGACAATGGCCCTGATAGTGATAACGGCTGAGACAAAGAGATTCTTGAGTGATTTTAATTAACATGCAGTTGTGTATGTGAATAAGTTACTATTTTTATCTCTAAAAACAAGATGTTACCACGCAGTGGTGATATTCCCTCAGCCAGCTGTCTTTCCAGCCTGTCATGAACGTAGTTGCTCTGGAGTGTTTGGCAAGCTTTAAAGCAAAAAACGGGGTAACACCTGTAATACCCGCAGGAAGTAAGCCAAAAGTAGACGTTACTGCGTGGGCTAGGTTACATTAGGCAACGAACTAGTAAAAACAACAGAGGATATGTAAACAATATGTCTAGACGTAAATTTCTGAAGAACACAGCGATTGGCGCAGGTACGGCTGCCGTGGCAGGTACTGGGCTGATCACCTCAGCACCAGCGTACTCTCAAGGTCGTGAAAAACTGGTCATGGTCACGTCTTGGGGCCGTGGTTTGGCGGGTGTTTTTGACGCAGCACAGCGAGTCGCGGACAGCGTTAATGCGATGTCCGATGGCACGCTCGAAATCGAGATCAAAGCCCAAGGCGAATTAGTCAGTGGCTTGCCGGCAGTATTTGATGCCGTAACATCAGGTCAGGCTGACATGTACCATGCTGCGGACTACTACTATGTTGGTCAGCATCCGGCGTTCGCATTTTTTACTGCGGTACCGTTCGGCATGACGCCTACAGAGCTAGGCAATTGGTATTACCACATGGGCGGCCATGAGTTACACCGCGAAGTGTGCGAAGAATTCGGTCTTGTGTCTTTTCTTGGCGGTAACACTGGTGCGCAAGCGGGTGGTTGGTTCCGTAAAGAAATCGAAAGTTCAGATGATTTCAAGGGCTTGAAATTCCGTATGCCTGGTCTGGGTGGTAAAGCGTTGGGTAAGTTGGGCGCATCAGTACAAACGATTGCAGGTTCTGAGGTTTATCAGGCATTGGCATCAGGCGCACTCGATGGCACTGAGTGGATCGGGCCATGGGCTGATGAAAAAGCCGGTTTCCAAGAAATTACCAAGTTTTTCTACACCTCTGGTTTCCATGAGCCAGGTGCCGGCTTATCAGTCGCAACCAACGCAGATCGTTGGGCAAAACTCTCACCTGCTCATCAGAAGATGATTGAAATTGCATCTGCTGAAGCTAATCAGTGGAACCTACACCAGTTCTTGTCTAACAACTCTGCAGCATTGGATCGTTTGATTGCTGGTGGTGTTCAAACGCTAGAATTCCCTGATGATGTTTGGGATGAATTCGGTAAGGCATCGAATGAGGTTATGGAAGAGAACATGGATGATGAGTTGTTCAAAAAGACTTACGACTCCATGCAAAACTCAATGAAGTTGTCTTCTCGCTGGTCTGCGTTATCCGATGGCGCTTACACTCGACAGCGTGATCGAGTAAAAGGTTAAAACCGTTTACTGTCAATATGACAAGTAATAGACTCGCGGGCCTGTTAATTCAGGCCCGTTCTCGTTTCACCCGGTGAATATTCAGCGGAGGCTGTTCTAGTGTCACTCATCACTACAATACTTGCGGGGCTTGGTAAAGGCTTTGTTAACCTATTGCTGACGCCCTATCACATATGGCAATGGTTGCAGCTTGAAACCTTAAAAGAACGCATGAGTGTAATTGTTCAAACAGGCCAATCAATAGAGTTACTGTACGTTGTATTAGCTGCAGTTTTATCGCTCGTGGTTTTAGGTATTGTAAGACGGCAATTTTTGCGCGCCACCGTGTTGAAGCTCGAAGGTTTTAATCGGCGCATCGGTCAAATGGCATCGTGGTTTGTCTTATTGATGATGCTGCAACAAGTGTTGATCATTGTTACTGGGCAGGTATTTCGCGGTAATGAACTGTTGTTTTCACCCTTGGGTATGCAGTTGTCTAGCGCTGAGTTGCAATGGTTGTCTGGCCAGCTCAAATTTTATAACGCAATACTGATTACGTTTGCTTGCGCTTATACTTTTATTGAAGGTGGCCATGTGCGAGTAGATTTAGTTTACGGAAATCTGTCGCTACGATTTAGGCGTTGGATTGACATGCTGGGTTCGATATTTTTTATGCTGCCGTCATCCATTCTGCTTTGGTGGTTCGCTTGGCCAATTGCTACCAATTCGATGTTTAAGCAGCGGCCGCTGAATATATTCTCAGATAAGTTCAAATGGCGGGATTTTAAATGGGAGTCTTCAGGTACAGCTGAATTTTCATGGGTATGGGCGTTTAAGGCATTAATAGTCATTTTTGCTGCCTTGTTGTTTATTCAAGCCGTTACGTTTTTACTGCGTAATATGTGGGCGTTGTTGGAACCAGAAGACAATGTAGAAACTCATCCTGTATGGCAAGAAAACGATCTTGCTACCACCATTAAGCAAGGGTAGGGGCGATACGATGCTTTATGGTTTTACTGGCGTTGAGCTTGCTCTATTCATAACGTTTGGCTGTTTGTTTATTGGCATTCTAACGGGCTTTCCGGTGGCATTCGCCATAGCAGGCTCTGCCATAATTAGTTTCGCTATCATCGCTGTATTAAGTGAGCACGGCATGTTGTATGTCATGGAAGAATACAACGGTGTGACGTCAAGCGTGCCGGTGTTACCCAATGGTTGGGATGGCGCTATGTTGTCGACGCTATCCACCTGGTCACAGGGCGTTTTCTCTCGTGCGTTTGGTGGCAATGTTGAAACGCTGCTAGCAGTGCCGTTGTTTGTATTAATGGGGATTGCACTCGAGCGTTCTCGTATCGCGGAGGACTTGCTAACAACAATGGCGCGTACGTTTGGTACCTTGCCTGGCGGTTTGGCTATTTCAGTTGTGTTGGTTGGCGCATTATTAGCTGCTAGCACGGGTGTTGTAGGCGCGACGGTAGTAACCATGGGTTTAATCGCGTTACCCACGATGCTGCGTGCCGGTTATTCCAAATCATTTGCCACGGGTGTTATCGCCACTTCCGGTACCTTAGGTCAAATTATTCCACCATCTATTGTTATCGTGCTGTTGGGTTCGATAGTAGGTGACATGTATTCGATTGGCCAGGAAACTCGCGCTAAAGAGCTGGGTGTATCCGTTATCGAAATGCTGGGCGAGCCGGCCGTGTTATCAACCGGTACTTTGTTTAAAGCGGCGTTTATCCCGGGTGTCGTGTTGGCGATGTTGTACGCGCTCTACGCGTTTGCTTATGCCATGTTTAATCCTTCGGCAGCACCACCCATCAAGCTAGTTGATAAAGACCCTGATAGTTTTGATGTAGTGGAACACTATGGTGGCAGGGCAGGCTTGATTGCTTTGTTATTGATTGGGCCGATCTTTGGCTTTATCGCCTTGTGGGTATTACTGACAAAAGCAAGCTTGGTTACCGCACAAATACCTGGGGCGCTAGATGCGGGCCCGTTGTCACACGGAACTATGGTAGCCGTGTTGCTATTTGGTTTGGTGTTTGTAATGACACTTGTATTGCAACCCAATTTTACTAAACGGCCAATCATGGTTGGCTTGTTTGGTTTATTGCTATTGATCGCTGCCGATGTGATGTTTGTAACTAACGATACAGGCCCGGGGCGCCGATTCTTTATTTACGCCTTGCCAATTTTGCTATTGCTTTATGGCACGCGAGTGGCGGTTAATCGGCTGCAAATGATTGAGGTTATCCGAGTGGTATCCCCTCCGGTGATATTAATCGTATCGGTGCTTGGGTCAATTCTAGGTGGTATCACTAGTCCAACGCCTGCAGCGGCTCTAGGAGCGGCAGGTGCAATTATGTTGGCCGCAGCAAGAATGTCTCAGGGTGATCGTCGCTCACTGCGCATTATCATCTGGGCGTCTTTCGCCATCATCATATTATTGTTAATGCGCGGTAACTTTGATTTGCGCATGACGTTGGATGTTATCTCTACCGAAAACCAAATCGCCATATGGATAACGACTATTGCCTATCACGTGGCCGTATTTGGTTTGTTGTACTCGTGTTGGGTGCTGTTCGAAAAAAATATCTTGCCATCAGTGGTAAGAGAAACCACTAAAGTCACTAACATGGTGTTTATGATTCTTATCGCTTCGTTGCTACTCAGCTTAAGTATGCGTAGCTATGGTGGTGAGGAATACATTCAGCACGTGCTGCGTTCGTTTGAAGACCCGCGACAGTTATTGCTGGTGGTGATGGCGGTACTGTTTGTGTTGGGTTTTGTGTTGGATTTTATCGAAATAATTTTTATCGTTATCCCGATTGTTGGCCCAATTATCTATGCAGCAGACCCAACGCTAATGCCACCGGAATGGATCACCATATTAATAGCCGTTAACTTGCAAACGTCATTTATAACACCGCCATTTGGCTTTGCCTTGTTTTATCTAAGAGGTGTAGCACCGCCGTCAGTTACTACGGGTGATATCTATCGCGGCATCTGGCCATTTGTGATTATACAAGTGGTGGGCTTGATCATTCTTTGGAACTTCCCGGTTATAACAACGTTCTTGCCGGACTTACTACCAGAGAATTAAAGAATCAAGTTAAAAGGATGTCCAGCCACAGGTAGCTGGCAGCCTCCGCTGAGGTAATGACTCTAATGAGGCATTACCTCAGCGGGCTAGCTTAGTTTAACCTGCCTTCTGTAGTAGCAAGGCTGCACGGTTGGCTGCGCGTCTATCACGCTCAGGCTCACCATTGGCAGATATTCGAAGCTCACCGCGACGATCAGATAAACGATCCTTCATCGCTCGGCGTTCATTGCCCTTGTTGATTCTTGCCAGCTTCGCCTCAGTTAATCGATAGAAATCGATGATCTTGTCGTCGCTTGGCACGACGGCTTGTTGCTCTTGCATGGTGTGCTCCCTGCGCATTGGAGAAGCCTCTTCTCGGCGATTCTCAGTTTTCTCTACAGATCCGTCTAGTTTTAGTGTGACAACATCGCCTGTGCTGATCTCATTGCAGATACCTTTCACGCCAACAATGGCGGGTAAGTCGTATTCACGTGCAACGATAGCGGCATGGCTTAACCAGCCGCCCACTTCAGTCACAATGCCTTTTGCTTGTGCAAAAAGAGGATACCAACTTGGGTCGGTCATTCTTGCTATTAGTATCTCGCCTTGTTGAAAGGTTTCGATTTCACTTACATCAGTGATCACTCTGGCAACGCCTGATACTTCTTGTTCACCTGCAACTCGTGCGCCGCTAAACTCAGTTTCAGCTGTATGACCTTTCACTTTACCAGTGAGCATATCGATATTCTCGATCTCTCGCAGGCTTAAGCTGGTGGGTAATTGCAGCTTTTTACTGTTTATAATTTCTTCCACACGGGTATGCGTTAGATTCACTACCTCGGCTTGTAGTGATGGGTCTGCCAAGTTAGCAATCTCCGTTAGGTTCAGATGAAATACTCTGCCATCTAAATTGGCTAACTTATCGATTTGAACCAATAGTTGTCTAATCTGTGCAAGTTCAAGTAGGCAATAGTGCTTCGCGTCTTCTTTAAGCAGCTGAAATTTACGTGCACGTTGTACTGTTATGGCCAATACCTTGTCGTCCGGTAGTTCGGCTGATTCGTGCTCTTGTTTTTGCTCGCTGCTTGATCGCTCGATGTACTGGTTGATCAGGTCGCGATCTTCGTTAAAACGAGGATGGCTTAGCTCGTAATCAAGAGGAGCACGGTGGCCAAATACTTTTTCAAACTCCGCAATTTCTGCTTCACCTACGTTCTCACCAGCAAGTAAGGCCATCGCTTTAGTCACAACCGTTTCGGTGTGATTGGTCATATACATGGTCGGCTCTAACTTAGCTGCCTGTAATTTGCTCAATGCAGTTTTGATATGAAAATCAGCAGAAATATTGATTAATTCAGCTTGCTGATATGTTTCTTGTACAAATCGATCTACCCAGGTATCAAGCAGGGTAGTGGCGGCTTTCAGGGTCAGTTTGTCAAAGTTAATGGCACTGCGCTCTAGCATCTCTACTTGAAACTGCGGTAGAAACTCTTCTCTAAAATCTACTTCCGTTTGCTCGGCATTACGCGCTAGCTTGAATGAAGCAACTGCACCTGGGCCTTTGCCCAAGCGGCGTTTTTCTTCGAGCTTGTTTACATAAGTCCAGCCATAGATAGTGGTTATGTATGGCGCCGAAAAGTAGTTAACATCATAAGGAATGCCTAATTGTTGGCAAGCCAGATCAGTACTGCCACCGGCTTCCCATAATCGGCTCATTAAGTCAGCACTCACAAGCGTGGGTCTAGGTAGCAGCTCCGACAATTCGTTTTGTACGAATATTTCGGTATCTGCATCCATTGGCTTATTCTTCTTGGCATCTTTTGATGACAAGGCGCTGTAATGTAATAGTTTGCGACGCTCGCGCTCTGCAATATTTTTAGCTGTGTTTCCACTCGCTACAGAGCGCGTGATATCACGAGCTTGTAGAAGATAGAACTTCCTGTTAGCGTAAGCCCATTCGATATCTTGTGGATGACCAAACAAGGTTTCGAGCTGTTTACCTAATTCAAGCAAAGGTTGCATATCTACAGGTGGCGCTTTAGTGGTTAGTTCCGCGTCCAGTAGTTCGCCTGTAAGCTTACCGAAGGTATAAGTGTCAGGTGTTACGTTACCGCTGACTAGATCTTCACCTAGCCCGCTGACGAGTTCGACCATGAGCGATCCCGTGCTATTGGGGTGTTCGGTGAACATCACACCGGCGTACTCTGCAGGTACCATTTTTTGTATGAGCACGCCGCCTTGATCAACATCACCAAAATCAGCCTTTGCATCGGTGTGTGACGAGTACGAATCAGAGCGATCAGAACTCAGACTAGCATACACATCACTAACCGCTTGTAACAATCCATCACGCTTAATGTTAAGAATAGAATCATAAACACCAGCAAAGCTATTGTCAGCGCCATCTTCATTGGCACCCGAGCTACGAACTGCAACGTTTTTGGCTTTAAGCTTACGCCAAATTTTATTCAGATAAGCGGTTTCACTTTTTGTTAATAGTTCATCAACTGACTTGCCGTTACGAGAACGGTTAGTAATGGCGCTGGTAAATACGAACCCATCAGGTACGTTAAAACCTTCTTCTATTAGAATACCCAAGCGAGCAGCCTTCTTACCCGTTGATTCTGGTAGGTAGTGTGCTTTGGCTAACGGTATCAGGCCGGTATCTTCGATGCTATTAGTTTTGTCTTTACCGGCATCTTGCCAACCGAAGCGTTTGCCTAGGTAAGAAAATAGCGCACCTTGTCCGATCAAGAAAGCCATGCTAATAGCAAGGTACATGTTTACTGCGGCACCAAGACCGTGCAGTAACCAAAAGAGGGCTACTCCACCTAATACAAACAACATTCTTTTAACTGTTGTTTTTGGCTTGCTTTGAGTCCAGAGCACACCAACAAATAGTGCGCTGGCTAGAATCGGCAACACAAACAGAGGGTCAGGCAGTGATGCTGAATCCAACCACAAAAAACTGTGCAGCCAATTGGGTGCCGAGAGATTAACCGCTGAGAAAAACAGCAGCATAAAGCTCAATTGAAAAATGGATGTTAAGGCATTAACGATTGGCCGGATATTGTACTTTTTGTACAATTGCATTGTAGCTTTTGCTAGCGCGCGTGGGTGTTCGCCTAGCTCTTCTTTAAGTTTGTCAACTTTGCCAGCCAACGATTTCTGTACCATCGTGTCGCGCTCAGCTTTCAATGATAGCGGCAACAACAGTAATCGGACCATGAACACAACGGCTAACAAGGCTAATGCGTAATGACCTAAGTTAGTCACCATCCAACCCAATAACGACCGCAATGGATCAACAACATAGCTGGCTAGCGTGACTTGTTCCTGTGTCGCCTTCCAGGCTGCTACGTGCGCTCGATCGCTTGCAGTCTTAGGGACGTAGTACTCATGGGGTACTGAATAGCGCCCACGATAGTCTTTTCCTGCTCGTTCAAGGCGTAACCCAATTAGTTGTGAATAGAAGCAACTACGCTTGTCATAACAAGCCGCTACTAGTGGCTTGTCGGGCAATGCTTTAATGCGTTCGGCTAGTGATGCACTAGTCAGGGCTCGCATGGTGATATTGTGCGCGCCAGGCAAATGGCCTTTGACAAAGTCACCTGGGTAACGTAGATCGATAAACTCAGCTTGTTCGTTGTTAACTAAATCGTGAACTGCTGGCGTATCGAGTAGCGTGTCTTTGTTTTCAAAATCTGGCAGCTTACGTAGCTCAGCGATCGACAACTCAAAGTTAGACGCCATTGGACGAGACTCAGTTAGCCATTTCTCGTAACCGCCCACCATGAAATTACAAGATTTGCCTTGCTTGGTAAATTCAGTACATAGCTCTGAACTACGGTTACCTGAGTAACATAAAAATAACGTGTTGCTGCCTTCGGGTATGAGTGAAGATTGTGCAAGCACATCTGGATAGCGTAGGTGCGACGCGCCCTCAATGGAAGCCACTTCGTATTCTTCGTTTTCACGCACGTCGATGATATTGACAGGCTCGCCGTTTTCTAACCATTTGGCTAGCGTTTCGGTGCTGATGCCTCGCTCGTGTGTTAGCTGTTGGCTAAACGATAGGGTTTTTAGGCTGGTATCACCAACCGTTGCACCATTTTCAACTGACTTTCTAACTAGGTTAGTTTGTAGGCGCGCATTTTTAGCATCAATGGTGCTGGTGTACTGCAGTACGTTTCCAGCAACCGATGCGATTAGTGCAATGACAATCGCGCCAAGTAACACGCCGCCGAGCTTGCCTAATCCGGAGCGTTTGCCCGCTTTATTACGGCCCTTGCCCTTAAGCGCGAAGCCGCCAAAAATAACACTAAACAAACCGAGAAGCTGCGCGACACTGGCAGATAGATTAATAACTAGATCGGGCGACGGTATTGCCCATGCATGAGATGCAGGCAACGCTACGTACAACGCGATAGCCGCGATGATCGTTTTTAACTGTAGGTTATTCATGAGTCGTTTATTCATCGTCGCTTCCACGCCTTATGCTGCCAGCTTTGCTGATGGGTCAATCGTCAGCTCGCTTAGTCGGGTGGAAAGCCAAAAAATCAATTTTTCTTCTAAGGCATCGGGTTCAAACGGTTTGGATAGGTAGTCATCCATACCTGCAGCGAGGCATTTTTCAGCATCGCCAGTCATTGCATTTGCAGTGAGTGCGATAATAGGCGTATGTTTAACGCCGCCTTCGCGTTTGCGAATTTCCGCTGTTGCGGCGTAACCATCTAGTACCGGCATTTGGCAATCCATTAGTACCAGGTCAAAGTTTCCGTTGGCTAGGGCATCCAAGCCTTCTTGGCCGTTGTCAGCCACTTCAGCTTGAAAACCGATCTTGTTTAGCATGCCCAGTGCGACTTCTTGATTCACAGCGTTGTCTTCCACGACAAGAATATTGATTCCCGCATAGGCTTCTAGTTTGCCCGTATTAACAGCCATATCTTTAGAATTTGTGATCTTCTGCCCTGTGGCAACCGCTGATAATATGCGTAGTAAATCCGATCGCTTTATCGGTTTGCTTACTTGAGCCGTAATACGTGGATTCTTGTGTGGATAGAGCTCTGGTATTGTGTGGGTGACATAAGTCATCGACACAAGTTTAACGCTGTCGAATACAGGGTCGCCTTCTACACAGCGAGCAAATACATCGCCAGGCATATCATTCAGGTTGCTATTGAATAAGATAACGTCGTAGGGCTCGTTATGCTCCGTCGCTTCACGCAACATTTGCAACGCAGTGTTGCCGTTGGTTTGGCAATCGACATGCATATTTTGTGCGCTAAGTAATTCGTGTATGTTGCTTTGCGAAGCTGGATTTGTTTCCAGTAGCAAACACTTCAACTGATCAAGCTCAGGCTGTGCAGTGGCAATGGGTGCGTTGTCTTCTGAGTGAGATAAAGGCAGCTCGAACCAAAAAGTGCTTCCTACACCAGGTTGGGATGTTGCGCCGATCTTGCCGCCCATACCTTCAACAAAACGACGGCTAATGGCTAGGCCAAGCCCGGTACCGCCGTATTTTCGCGTTGTCGATCCATCAGCTTGCGCAAAGGAATCAAAAATCGAGTCGATTTTTTCTGATGCGATGCCAACACCAGTATCGGTAATGCTAAAACGCAATGTGGATTGCGAGTCATTCGTTTCTAAGGTTTCAACTTGAATTTGGATTTCTCCCTCATCAGTAAACTTCACAGCATTACTGGCAAGGTTTGTTACTACTTGGCGTATCCGTGTTGGATCGCCAACAAGCTCTCGTTGTACGGTTGGTTCGATGTGGCTTATGAGTTCGAGGCTCTTGCGATGAGCTTGCTCAGCCATAACATCGGCAGAATCATCTATTAGTTCTTCCAAGCAAAATGCAATAGATTCGTACTCAAGCTTTCCAGCTTCGACTTTTGAAAAATCTAGAATATCGTTAATTAATCGCAGCAGGCTTCTTCCCGAGGAAGTGGCCACTTTAATCTGATCAGATTGTTCGGGGTTGAGTTGTGTCTCTTTTAGTAGCGATAGCATGCCCAAAACGCCGTTCATGGGTGTGCGTAATTCGTGGCTCATATTGGCCAAGAATTCGGATTTTGCTCGAGAGGCTTCTTCTAGTTCTGCCTCGCGACGTTTACGAAGCGCTAATGTACTGCCTAGCTCGTTAACGCTATCACCCAGATTTACTAGCTCTTTAGCGGCTTCTAGCTTAAATTCACCGGTAGCTTTGTTTTGTTGTAGTAATCGTAGATGTCGATCTATCGCATTGATCGGTTTAACGACTATTTGATTGATTAACGTGATAACAACAAGTGCCAATAAGGCTGATATACCTATGCCGTATAAATAGAGCTTTTTTACATGGTTGTGAATCTCTGCGGTTTGTTTAGCAACGTTCCATGAAACCGAGATTTTTCCAAATGATTCGCCCTCGACCAGTACATCATGTGAATAGTCAATCTTCTCGGCCACCGTGGCAGTCGAGTCAGCTTTGGACCATGAGTTAAGCACTTCCTCGTTTTCATTTAGAATTGTAACTTCTTCAACGTCGCTATCATTTTCTACTAGCTGCGCAATGATGGTGTCTAGAACAGGCCTGTCTTCACTTAGGATGGCATCAAGAGAAGTTGCAGATAACATCGACACCAATTTTTGTGTCTGATAGTTGAAATTTCTTTTAAAGCTGGCTGTTTCTTGGTTGCGCGCAAATTCTGCTGCCAACAAACCCACCATCATGATGGTGCAACCGGTTAGCAAAAATATTTGCCGCCGCAAGGGCCAATTTTTAAATAACTTTCCAAACACGATGTGTTTATCCGTTTCTAATATTGATTACAGTTAATGAGGTTTTAAAGCTCACCAGCGTCAGCGGATTTAAGTGCGTCAGGCGCTGCTGTAGTGGCTTCCGGGATGACCAAGTTAATGGTTAAATGCTGCGGGCCAGTCCCTGTTGCCTTTTGTTCTGATAAAACACTTGATGGCAGAGTAATGTTGATAGTTATGCTTTTACCATTCGCCTGTGCGTAGTTTGGAGCGATATAAGTAGGTGCTACTACCGGTGCCGGTGCTGGTGCCATTATTGGCGCAGCAGCGGTAGGCGTGTTGTCCACGGTAGTCTCAACTTGGGCTTGCGTGTCTGCTTCAGGCTCGATAATGGCTGCTTTTTTAATTTCGGCAACAGGTTCAGCGCGTTCCTCAAAAAACATGTAGTTGTTTTCCATTGCTGCGCGGATCTGAGCATAGTCAGAATCGGAGCCTTCAAGAAAGCCATCAGCTTTAAGGCCTTTTAGTGCGTCTTTGTTTTTTAGCTCAAGCAATGACTGCTTAAGTGCTGTGAATACAATCGGATTGAGTCCCGAGCGCGCAATCCATGGCTTGGTTACATTTGGAAAGCGTACGAGCTCACGAATCGGTTCGCCTTTGTCGACCAACTTTTTAAATGTGCTTTCGTTCAATGCACCTGCATCAAAATCACCTGCGCCTACGGCTGTGCCAACCTTGTCATGACGTCCAAGGTATTCGAAACTATTCAGATCTTCTGCAAGAATATTGTTTTCTTGTAAAAAACGCTGCGATAAAAAGCGACCAATTGTCGATCCTTCATCACCAAAAGCAAATGATCGGTTTTTTAGTTCGCTGGGTTGTTGAATGTCGCTGTCTGTGCGAACGGCAATAATGCCGTAAAACACTTTACTGGCATTTTTACTCTCCATCGCAGCGATCTTTATTTCCTTATTCATCGCCTTAGCTTCAAGGTACGAAGCAGGGCCAAATCGAGAAAAATCGACCTTGCCCGATGTCAGGTCAGAGATACCCTGTTCATAATCCTTGGCGATTTGCATACGGATGTCGACTTCGCGTCCAAGCTTTTCCGACATCCGGCTTTCTAATTCTTTAAGCGTAGGTTTAAATATTTTCACCATAGCAGATGGCTTATTAGAGCTATACACTCCAAAATTAAGTCGCAATGCCTCGTCTGCCATTACGCTATTGCTTGCCACTAGAGTGAGTAAACCTACACAGATGCCTTTGATTTGGTGCTTCATTTCTTCAATTCCTACGCTAGTTACTACGGGCGAATTTGGTTCCACCAGCTTGTGGAAACGGCTGAAAACGCCATTTCTGTAGCCGTTTCTGTTAATTCGTCGTGGTTTCTTTGAGGCTGTGTGTAGTCGGTCACGCTTGTGATGTTTGGGGTTGAAATCACCTTTACAGGGCATGAACCAGTTCTCATTAAGTAGTCACAGTCGTCGTCGATAACGGTACATAGGTATTTGGTTACAGTTGATGGGAGTCTCCACGGATCCCTGACCCGAGTGTTGAGAGTTGCGTGACAGATTTCCCCAAAAATAATAAAGCTTCATTGATACTGACACTTGCTGGTGTTTTGTTGGTGTTTGTCGCAAGCGTTATGGCGCTGGTGAGTTACAAGGTCGCTTTTTGGCCGTGGGAACTGGATTGGTTAAACGACGGTATGATTTCCAGCCCAGTATGGCTAATCATCACCGAGAACATATATGAGGTAGCAGCGTTAGGTTTATCGACTTTGTTAATTGCGTTGTTTGCAGCAATTGGCATGCGTGAAATGACATCGCCTCAAACCGATTTTGATCTAGCTCTTGAGAGAGTGCAAAACGGCGAACTCCAACTTGACACAGCAGTGAATGATGAGGGTTTTGATGAGACGCTGGCCAGCGCTTCAGGGCCCGCACTAATCCAAGGTGTTGCTGCAGTTGATAAGGCGCGTGACAGTCAACTGAAAATCGCCTTAAGCGAAATAACTCGTTTAAAAAAAGAACTAATTGTAAGCCGTCGCGAAACTGAGGCTGCTGAAAAGGCACGAGCTCAGTTCTTGTCGAATATGAGCCATGAGCTGCGAACACCGATGAACGGCATCATGGGTATGAGTGAGTTATTAAGCGAATGTGAGCTGCCTGAAAAAGAAAGGCACTTTGCCGCTTCGATCGGCTCTTCATCTGAATCTCTACTCAATATCATCAATGATTTGCTTGATTATTCGCGTATGGAAGCCGGGGATATGCGCCTGGAGCAAGCCCGCTTTGATTTGGGCGCGTGTACGGAAGAAGTCTGCGCAACACTGGCACCGTCAGCCCAATATAAAGGGGTAGAGCTAATTTGTTATGTTGATGAAGAGCTACCAAAATATGTAAAGGGTGATGCTGCCCGCTTTCGGCAAGTGTTAAACAATCTCATTAGAAACTCAATTGCCTTTACGAGCAAAGGCGAAATTGTAGTTAGAGTCTCCCGTACAGAGTCAACCGATTTAGTTCATACATTCAAGTGTGATGTACAAGATACCGGGTCGGGCATAGCACCGGAAATGCAAGCTACGTTGTTTGAATCGTTTAAGCAAGCTGATCATTCTAATACTAGAGAGCATGGTGGTTTGGGTATCGGTTTAGCGATCACAAACGAGTTAGTTACCCTAATGGGCGGCGAGCTGGTGTTTCGCAGCCGGCTGGGTGAAGGTACCCGTTTTACATTTACCAGCGAGTTCCAGCGAGTGCCCGATGAGGATGAGGGTAAGACTAACGCCGGCAACTTTGGCGGCGCTACCGTACTGATCGTCGACGACAATGCGACTAATCGCAGCATTTTATTTCATCAGGTTACGGGATGGGGCTTAGAGGCAGAGTGCGCCGAAAGTGGTGCCCAGGCGCTGGTTATATTGAATGAGGCAGCAGCTAAAAACAAATTATTCGACATGCTGATACTTGATTTACATATGCCTGGAATGGATGGTATTGAGCTAACAAGAAAAATCCGTAACACACCAGCAATAGCATCTACTAGAGCGATGATGCTGACATCGGCAATAGTGGAGCTTGGTACTGCGGAGATGGAACAGCTGGGAATAGATTCCTATATAAGTAAGCCGGCCCGTCAATCTCAATTACGTGAATGTTTGCGTGATCTGATATTTTCAGATGGTGCTAGTGGCAAACGATCGAATAAATCATATGCTCGACAAGCCAATGTTGGTGCCCCCACTAAGGTGTTGTTAGCCGAAGATGATGCGGTCAATCTAGATGTTGCTACAGCGATGTTGGAAGGCTTAAATTGTATTGTTACTACTGCCTCCAATGGCGAAGAAGCGATCGAGGCTGTAGCTAAGCAATCGTTCGATATGATTTTTATGGATTGTCAGATGCCGGTCATAGATGGGTTCACGGCAGCGGGTAAAATTAAATCAGGCAATAGCCCAAATGTTAATACGCCTATCGTTGCACTGACGGCCAACTCGATGCCTGGTGATCGCCAGCGTTGTTTGGATGCGGGTATGCAGGATTACATCAGCAAACCGGTGTCGAAACCTAATATGGCGAAAGTCATTAGCGAATGGGCCGATAAGAATGAATCCAATGAATCAGCCAGGGTTTTCAATATTCATAAGCCTGATATTTATTTGGGTGAAACGAATGATGAAGCTGTGAGTGAGGCGAGTGGCTCGCAGCAGTTGGAAGAGCCAGTGGTAGATTCGGCCGGAGCGCCAGTGGATGAGCAATGCAGCACTGAAGTTGTGAACATGGCGGCAATCAATAAAATACGCGAGCTACAACGCCCAGGCAAACCTGATTTGTTAAGCAAGGTACTGGCTTTGTATTTTGATAAATCACCAGAACAGCTTATTCAGTTACAGCAAGCCGTTAGTGAAGGCGATTATGTGCAAGCGAGAGAGATTGCTCATGGTATGAAATCTAGCTCGGCTTATTTAGGGGCGGAAAAGCTAGCTGCAAGCTGCAGTGAGTTAGAAGCCTCGATTCGAAATAATGATACTGATAATGCAGCAGCCTTAGCCGAACTGATATTAGAGCAATATGATTTAGTTGAAGTGGAGTTGCAGCAGCATATTAAGGCTGCCTAGAGGTGACTTGTCATTCCCGCGTAGGCGGGAATCCACGTTTAGTTTTAAATGGATCCCCGCCTTCGCGGGGGTGACAAACGAACCTACAGTTCCATCATCAATTGAGATTGATTAACGATCCCGTCCATATCCACACCCTCATAAAAATCAAAGATGGTATCGACTACTTGTTGAGGGTCATCGGTGACGCTAAAAAGATTTAGATCTCCTGGGCTGATGGTGCCTTCTTCGACTAATGATTCTTTAAACCAATCAATCAAGCCTTCCCAAAAGCTGCTTCCATATAAAATAATAGGTATGGGTTTTGACTTGCCAGTTTGTATTAGCGTAAGGATCTCGGCCATTTCATCGAGCGTACCAAAACCGCCCGGCATCACCACGTAGGCTGAAGCGTACTTAACAAACATCACTTTGCGAGCAAAGAAGTACTTGAAGTTAACGCTGATGTCCTGATAGCCGTTGCCTGATTGTTCGTGGGGCAGCTTGATATTTAAACCAACGCTGGCTGATTTGCCTGCCAAAGCGCCTTTGTTGGCCGCTTCCATTATGCCTGGGCCGCCGCCACTGACTACGGCAAAGCCAGAATCTGACAACAACTTACTGATGTGTTCCGCAGCTTGGTAATGCGGATTGTCGGGCTTGAAGCGAGCTGATCCGAAAATGCTCACGGATGGCGAGATATCAGCCAGCTGTTGAAATCCGTCTACAAACTCAGCCATGATCTGGAATATTTTCCAAGAATCACGCGTTAGCGATTTATCGCGCTCATCAGCGCTCATTTTGTTCTTTTCTGACAGTTGTCTCATGGATTCCTCGCCGGCTGTTTGTGCCTGGATTAACGTACACTAGGAATTGTAGTCGTTAAGAGAAATTTATATGCCTAGCGTCAAGCCTAATGTTCCTGAGCCTGATTCAGCCCCAATCGTTTTGGTAGATGGTTCTTCCTATCTCTACCGAGCGTTTCATGCAATGCCACCGCTAACCAACTCCACAGGGCAACCCACTGGGGCGGTACACGGGGTGGTCAATATGCTGCGGCGCCTGATAGCAGATTATGATCCCAAAAGTATGGCCGTGGTATTTGATGCCAAGGGTAAAACCTTCCGCGATGATATCTATAAGGAATACAAGGCTAACCGCCCATCCATGCCTGATGATTTGCGCTCTCAGATAGAGCCGCTGCATAAAATTGTTAAAGCTATGGGCTTGCCATTGATTATTGAGCCTGGGGTTGAGGCGGACGACGTGATCGGCACACTTGCCCATCAAGCAAGTGAGCGCAAGCTTAAAACCATTATCTCAACGGGCGATAAAGATATGGCTCAATTGGTTGATGATCACGTAACGCTTATCAACACAATGACTAACACCGTCATGGATGCCAGTGGAGTAGAAGAAAAATTCGGTGTGCGCCCTGATCAAATTATCGACTACTTATCTCTGGTCGGCGATACATCTGACAACATACCGGGCGTACCCAGCTGCGGCCCTAAGACTGCGGTTAAATGGTTGGCCGCTCATGGCACCCTCGAAGCGGTAATCGAAAACGCCGATGGCGTTAAAGGCAAGATCGGTGAAAAACTACGTGCAGCGATTGATCACCTACCTATGTCTAAAGACCTAGCCACGATTCGTACAGAGCTAGAGTTGGGGCAAAATATTGAAGCGATCGAACTACAATCGCCTGATCTTGATC
>CALJAA010000138.1 GCA_938028465.1 uncultured Granulosicoccaceae bacterium
AATGGCAATACGATGCCCGGGATAAGCTTTACCCATTGAGCCCGGCTTCACGTTCATAATCTTGCTGCAATTACCCATCAAGTAATTGTGCTCTGTTTGCCCGCACATCTCGTTAATATCAAAGCCTAACTTTTCTTGCCCCCACGAAAAAATCTCTTCCCCTACCGCCTCCCCCGCACTCATGATGCTGCGCAGCGACAAGGAATACGTTTGTAAAAGTTCGTCTTGGCTTCTAATCATCTTTAAGGCCGTAGGCGGGATAAACGCACAGGTCACCTTGTGGCGTGACATCAGAGATAACACAGCAGGTACCTCAAACTTCTTATTTGCAAACGCAACCACCGGTACACCATAGTACCAAGCTGGCATTAGAGCATCGAGCAAGCCGCCCGTCCAAGCCCAATCAGCTGGTGTGTATACACAATCGTTTGGCTCAGGGAATCCGTTATGGGATAACTCAAACCCAGTTAAATTGCCGATAAGAGAACGATGCGCAATAAGCGCACCTTTAGGTGGCCCGGTAGTGCCTGAGGTATATAAAAGGAAGGCCGGATCGTTCGCACTAGTTTGAGCTACAGTGATTTCACGGCTATTTACGCGCAATGATGACCAAAATGATAACAGCCCATCGTTAGCATTATCGTGAACAGCAGTGTGTGCATCATGATTAGAATCACGCTCAACCGACTCAGCATCAACGACAAGGATAGATTTTAGATTAGGCAGCTGGCCACGCAGCTGCACAAGTTGCGCTGCTTTTTCTGCAGTACACACAACCAAGCAACTGCCGCTATCTTGCAGGCGATAGAGCAAGGCATCATCACCAAACAACACAGACAATGGTAGCGATACAGCGGCAATTTTGTGAGCTGCTAAATGGACTAAGGCGGTTTCGATACGTTGCGGCAGAATGACGGCCACTCGATCGCCTTCATTGACTCCTTGGTTTCTGAATACGTTGGCTAATTGGTTTGATAGCTGTTGCAGCTCATCAAATGTAAACCGTGATACTTCACCGTTCTCTGATTCAGCAATCAACGCTAACTTGCCAGAGCCATCTGCGTGCCTGTCGCAAACGGCATTGGCGACATTGAACTTAGCAGGGATATCCCATTCAAATGTATCTACAAGTGAGTCGAAATTTGAACGCTGTGTATCAAGCAAGGATGACATATTGTGAACACTTCACGGTTGGGCATTTTTTGTGCGGCACGTCAGGCTGAAAAGTCGGCTACTTGGCATTATTACCCATGAATCTGGGGCGTAGTTCAACCGCTATATCTAATACCGAATATATCATTACTACAGCCAAATTAGAAACATACGGACAGACAAAAACATGGCAAGCCTTTTACACTCGACAATTACGTTCAATACGCCAGAGCTCACTTCCGGTCAGTATGATGCGAGCGTAAATACGGCTGAGTTCGTGAGTACTAATCGGATCCCTGCGTTGATGACTAACGATTTGCTGCACCCGGGTAACACGGTGTTTGCAGACCTAATCAGCTCAAACATTGCGGCCAGCGATACTCAATTGTTGATTTTGGCAGAAGATGACGCTGTAGCCGCTAATCCTCAATTGGCCGTGACTATTAATAAGTACTTTGCGGCGCATCCAGAACTTAATTATTTTGACAGCCTGATTAGTAGTGTCGACTCACTCAATACTGTTAATTACTCAGCGAATAAGACGGAGCAACTCGTACTGGCATTTGGTAGTCAAAAATTCCTTAATGCTGTGAGCCAAACCGGCTTACGATGTATTGCAGTAGCAACGCGCTCGCAGAACCAATCAATTACTGACTACGATATCCTGACTCAGTCTTTACAAAATGAGAAGCTAGCTGCGAGCCTACTTTGCGTATGCTTTGATAGCCGCTTAATCATTAGCGACGCTCAATATGACCGTTCAACCTGGGTTGTTCGTGGCGTCCAACATTCAATCTTCCATGATTCGCAAATGTTTCATTGGATAGAAGGCAATTTTCGCCAGCTATTGGGCAAAGAGCGGGTGGCGATTGATCACTTGTTTTTAAAGGTTATCGACAAGCTATTAGCCGCTGATGATCAATCAAACGCAGAACATCATTTGCATGCCTTCTTTTTGGGCTTATGGGAAAACCAACAAACTACTGCCAACATCGGACTATCTGGCTATGCGCAAGCGATGACAACAACGTTGTTGTTATGCATTCGTTACGCTATACAAATTGAAGCCATGGAAGAAGGCCTAGATGCTCGCGTTTTGTTTTTACTAAAACAAATTGTCTGGATTGCACCCGGCAATGCTCGACGCTTAAAACCAAGCCAAACGCTAAAAGAACTACCTGTGTTAGAAGCATTGGGTAAATACGAAGTAAAAGCTCTAGACAAACAAGCAATGAAAAGCGCGGAGGCTTGGTTATCAGCAGAGGCTGAAAAATTGACTAGCGTAGCTTGATCCAACTAAGTTAGCGTTCTCCAACTGGTTATGCCGATCTTGGCGTAACTGCCAGCCTAGCCGAAGCGCTACACGCCTAACGTTGAAAGATCGTCGGAAACCAATCTTCCCTTAGTACATCGTTATCTGTCATATCGTGACCCGGAAAAGGTGGTGACGTTTTACCCGGCCTTGTGATATACCGAGCATCATCCCCCACTAATCGTAAAGAGAATGCTCGACGCCGTGTGGCTGATTCATTACCGCGCGCACCATGCAGTGTTTTAAAATTAAACGCCACTGCATCGCCTGGCTCAAGCTCCCACTCTAAGATATTCATATTATCGTTATCTGGATCAGGTACGCTTTGATAAACATTGGTGTCAGGATAAAAATCGGTGTTAGACAACCAGCGTACTGGCAGCACGGGTTTTTCCCATCGATGAGAACCCGCCACGCAACGTAGCGTTGCGTCTGTAACTTTATCCACTGGGCACCAAAAACTAACGTTTTGCTCACCATTGACAAAGTAGTAAGGCGAATCCTGATGCCATGGCGTTGGTTTTGATGTGCCGGGCTCTTTCACCAATACGTGATCATGGAACACCTTAACCGAATCAGATTGCATCAAATCAGCTGCAGCTTGAGCCGCAGGTGAATTTAATATAACGTCTTTGAATTCTGGGATGCGCGTCCAATTGCAGTAGTCATCAAAAAAGCGACCACTCTCTCCAACACCTAGGTTTTCAGCTGCATAGATACCAGGCTCATCCATATTGCGTTGAATACCTGCTCGAATCACGTCTACCCAATCTGTGAGTAAGCCCTTAACGAGCACAGCGCCATCATCATGGTAAGCCTGAATTTGATCTTGTGTAAGGTTCATCAATGAACGCCCATCTACAGTTTGAATACTGAGATAGTGAATAAATTCAATCGAAAAGTAAAGAGGGTGATTATTTATCGGAAAAATTTGGGGGTATGTTCAATGCCTTGCGGCCCAAGGCATTGAATAATCAGTACTGATGTAGAGCGGCCGAGCGACCCACTCTTGTTTGGACTATTAACTAAGCCCCGAACAAAGCTCTTCGATTTGCGCTTCAGTTAGTATCTTGGCCAATGCGCCCTGCTTAAAACCTGAGCCGCGAGTATTGATGATGTCGGGCAGATCAACTTTGTTTTCCTTCATGCGTTTGCAAGCCGCAGCGATAGAGCGACCACCACGGGCAACTAATTTGCCTTTGATGATTTTGATTTCTTCACCCTTGTGTATTTCTTCACTGTCGCTAGTAGCGATGATGATTTCATCGATAGCAGCTTTCCATCGGATTCCATCGTTGTTACACCCGATGATTTCGTCCCCTTCTGTAATGGCTAGATAATCTTTAGCAAGCGCCTTAGTCGAGGCAGCAGCAACATTAGCAATTGCTAGCCCTCTCACCATACCGTGCTCGACAGTTTCGACTTTTTGCTCGGTGTTTAAAAATACAAGGAATGTTTGCACGTGGCTCTGCTTATTGAATAGACAGCTATTAGTCTAATGCATACCACTGCCCACGTCCAATCATGGGTCACTTTGACACAGTTTATTGAACATCCTTGCAGCAAATAACTGCAATCGCACTGATTTTGATCAGTTAAGAACAATTATTGACGCAAGATATCGTTTATTGCTCACTTAATCTACGGTAGTACTCAGCCGCTGCTTCAGAAACTTCACCCTGTCTCAATGCCTGTTCTGCTTCGCTAGTTCGCTGTTCATTAGCTTCAGTAAGTTTTAATTCAAGTGATTCCAAGCTTCGTAGTATGCGCGCGTACTCTGATTCGATGCGGCCAAGGTTTACACCGTTTTCTGCATTACGCAAAATTTCGGATGCCTCTTTAAGCGTTTCAATATCAGTTGATTCAACACCTAACGAATCAAGCCTTGGAACAAGGTTGTCAATTGCATCAGCATTTTGCCCCGCGGACTCTCGTGTCATACCTCGTTGCTCACTTGAAGAAGAGCTAGCGGAACCTGATTGCCCAGCACCTTGAGCCGACTCAGTACCCGCGCTTTGGCTGCCTTCACTTCCTTGACCTTGTTGTCCGCCTTGACCTCGCTGACCACCTTCGCCTTGTTGCTGGCCTTGGCCTTCGCCTTGTTGACCTTCGCCTTGTTGACCTTCGCCTTGTTGACCTTCGCCTTGTTGACCTTCGCCTTGTTGGCCTTCGCCTTGTTGACCTTCGCCTTGTTGGCCTTCGCCTTGTTGGCCTTCGCCTTGTTGGCCTTCACCTTGTTGGCCTTCTGAACTTTGTTGGCCTTCTGAACTTTGTTGGCCTTCTGAACTTTGCTGGCCTTCTGAACTTTGCTGGCCTTCTGAA
>CALJAA010000139.1 GCA_938028465.1 uncultured Granulosicoccaceae bacterium
GCCATGCTGTCGTACTCAGCACCAAAGGCCGTTGTGGTGTTGGTCATTCTGGCCACTCGGCCATCGAAACCATCAAGCACCATAGCGACAAGAATTGCGATAGCCGCTGTTTCGTACCGGCCACCGATAGAGGCGATCATGCTATAGAAACCCGCAAACAACGCGCTGGTTGTAAACAGGTTGGGCAGCAGGTATATGCCCCGCCCGCGATTTCGTATCGTAACGTTACTTGGGCTCATCGTTCACTGCCTTTTGTTAACGAGCTAATAATTTAGCTCGAATGCTTAACCGACTTATTTAAAACTAATGTGTAAAACCTATGTGTCAAAGCTCATTCTGTACTACTGATTTAGCCCAAACAGTATGACAACGCTAGATAACATCGCTAGCAGCGCAGCCGGAAAGGCCAAATTGCTTTAACACTAAACTTTTAGTGATTTTTCGCCACGTGCGATGCCGGTGGCACCAGAACGAACGACTTCAATAATATTCTCACTACCAAGCGTATCGAGAAACGCCGTAATTTTGTGATCATCACCGGTAAGCTCGATAACGTAGCTGGATTCAGTAACATCAAGAATACGGCCACGAAAAATATCGGTCATTCGTTTTAGCTCTTCTCGCCCTTCTCCAACAGCTCTAACCTTCACCATCATAATCTCACGTTCGATAAACTGCACTTCGGTAAGGTCAGTCAAACGAACCACATCAACTAGTTTGTTCAACTGTTTGATGATTTGTTCAATTATTCTCTCTGTGCCGATCGTGACGATGGTCATGCGAGACAAAGTGGGATCATTTGTAGGCGCAACAGTAAGCGACTCAATATTGTAGCCACGCGCGCTAAACAAACCAGCCACTCGGGACAATGCACCGGATTCGTTCTCAAGTAAAACCGAAATTACGTGACGCATCAAGCCGGCTCCTTCCGCGGGTTAAGGCGCATCTCATGATGCCCTTTACCTGCTTCTATCATCGGATAAACATTTTCTGATTGATCCGTTATGAAATCCATAAATACAACTCTATCGGTTAATGACAGCGCTTCTTTTAACGCGTCATCAACATCGCTCGGTTTGTCAATACGCATACCGACATGGCCATAGCTTTCAGCGAGCTTGACGAAATCAGGCAAGGCATCCATATACGAATGAGAATAGCGCTTCTCATAACCAAATTCCTGCCACTGCCTAACCATACCCATATAACGATTGTTCAAATTAATAATTTTGATCGGTGTGTTGTACTGCAAGCAAGTGGAGAGCTCTTGGATGCACATTTGAATACTGGCTTCACCAGTGATACAAGCCACGGTGGCATCTGGATGTGCTAACTGCACACCGATTGCCGATGGCAAACCAAAACCCATCGTGCCCAAACCACCTGAATTAATCCAACGCCTTGGCTTATCAAAGCCATAAAACTGAGCCGCCCACATTTGGTGCTGACCAACATCAGATGTAATAAACGCATCACCCTTCGTAGCACGCCAAAGCGATTCAACAACCGCTTGAGGCTTGATCACCTCTGTTGACAGGTCATAACCCAGGCTATCCATTGCTTGCCACTCTCGAATTTGTGCCCACCAAGATTCCATATCCGTTTTCTCAGGGCGACGACTAGACTCTTTAACCAACGCGACCATGGCATCAAGCACCTGCGTTACGTGGCCCACGATAGGTACATCTACCACGACATTTTTAGAAATTGAAGCAGGATCAATATCCACATGGACGATTTTGGCGTGTGGGCAAAACTTATCGAGCTCACCGGTAATTCGATCATCAAAGCGCGCACCAATGGCGATCAAAACATCACATTCGTGCATAGCCATATTGGCTTCGTACGTACCGTGCATACCCAGCATGCCAATGTTCTGTTTGTCTGATGCAGGGAACGCTCCCAAACCCATGAGTGTTTGCGTAATGGGAAACCCCAGCTCTTTAGTTAAGGCACATAGTTGTTCAGATGCGCCACCGAGTACAACGCCACCACCAGAATAAATGATTGGGCGCTTAGCGCTAAGAATAAGATCAACAGCCTTTCGAATTTGACCAGGATGGCCAAGCTCAGGTGGGCTATACGAGCGCATTTCTACATGATCAGGGTATTCAAAGGCTACTTTTATATCAGGCGTTGTTAAGTCTTTTGGTATATCAATAACGACCGGACCGGGCCGCCCAGAGGTGGCTACATGAAACGCCTTCTTGATCGTACTGGCAAAATTTTCTAGCGAATCGACTAAGAAGTTGTGCTTAACACACGGCCTAGTAATACCAACGCAATCCACTTCTTGGAAGGCATCGCTACCAATGAGCCGGCTTGGTACCTGGCCAGAGATGATGACCATTGGGATCGAATCGAGAAACGCAGTGGCGATACCGGTTACGGCGTTGGTAGCACCAGGGCCCGATGTAACCAACACGACACCAGGCTTACCGGTTGAACGTGCATAGCCATCTGCTGCGTGTGTAGCAGCTTGTTCATGCCGCACCAAAATATGCTTCACAGAGTTTTGTTGATAGAGCGCATCGTAAATGTGCAGTACTGCGCCGCCAGGGTAACCAAATATGTATTCAACACCTTCTTCTTTGAGGGCCTCCATCAGCACCTCACCACCAGATAATTCCACTTTAATTTGCCTCGTCTCTTTGCTGACAACCTAGAAAACCTAAGCGCCAGCATAAAAATAATGGGGACAGCCAACTCGCCGAAGCAGTGCCGGATGCCGTGTTTAAGTCCGAGGTGGTGCCAAGGCAGAGTGTCGGTGCAAGGGAAGGCGGTGTGGTGCCCGCCGGTAAATCGCGCGAATGGGTGATCGCTGCGCTGCGCCGACTACCTTGGAGCCAGATTGTGTCTTGCCCCTGAATGGATCAAGTATAACCAATCATTCGGTTTACAGGTGTGTCATGACTCGTATGAATTGAAGGCAAAAAAGGCGGCTTCCACGTGGTAAATTGGCATAAAGCACGCTTGTATCAACCTAAGGATCTAACACCAGCGCCCAAAGCCCCGTGAACGGCGCATCAACAACGAATTCATGTCGCAAAACAACCCTACATCAGCACCATACTCACGACACCAGAAATGGTGGCGCCGACGTTGTGCCGCGCTGTTTTGTGGACTACTACTCAGTGCGGCAGCGGCCCTGACGCTCGCCCAGCAAAATCTCCCTAACATGGGCGAGCCTGCCGACAATGCATTGTCACCCTTGGAAGAGCGAGCTATGGGCGCAGGGTTCATGCGTCAGATCCGCGCATCCGTTCCTTTGATCCGCGATGTGCAGCTGCAGGAATATATTCAGGATTTAGGTAATCAGTTGGCTCTAGCCTCTGGCAAAACAGCTAACACTCAATTCACGTTCTTCATAGTTGAAGACAAAGCCATCAATGCTTTTGCGATCCCGGGGGGTTACGTTGGCGTTAACGTAGGGCTTGTCGACGCTATGGAGCTCGAGGGTCAACTCGCAGCGGTTATGGCACACGAGGTCGCTCATGTAACGCAGCGGCACCACGCCAGATCATTTGCACTCGGTGCGCGCAATAATATGAGCGCGGCGGCGGCAATACTCGCGGCGATCGTAATCGGCCAAGCCTCACCACAAGCTGGCCAAGCCGCGTTGGCGGCAGGCCTTGCAGCCACTCAACAATCACAGGTTAATTTTACCCGTGCAAACGAAGTTGAAGCGGATCGTATCGGTATTGAGATATTGGCCAATGCGCAGTACAGCGCAAGTGGCATGGCTGAATCGTTTAGTATTTTACGTCGCGCAAATAGCCTAAATACATCTGCTGGCGCACTTGAGTATTTACGCACTCACCCACTTGATAACAACCGTATTGCTGAAGCGCGCGACCGTGCAAACACACAAAAAGCATTTGATCAGAAACCACAAACAGACTACCAACTATTTAAAGCACGCCTAACGGTGTTGACGGAAAAAAATGCTGGTCAGTTGATACGACGATTTAAAGCCAGCTTCGACAAACAACCCAACATCGCCAATACGTATGGCTTAAGCTTACTGATGTTGCGTGAAAATAGACTAGAGCAAGCCACGCGCTACATCAACGAGCTTAAAAAACTGACTGGCTCGCATTTCATAACGCAATTGCTGGAAACTGATTTATTGCTAGCACAAAATAAACACCGGCAAGCTTCAGGTAAATTGCAAACTTTAGTTGAGCTTCACCCAGATCGCTATTCAGCGGTGGAAAAACAAATCACTCTACTAGTGAGTAAGCGAAAGCTAAGCGATGCTAGAAACCTTGCAAACCAATATTTGCGTAGTGCTCAGCAACCCAACCCACGAGCATGGCGAGAGCTTGCAAGCATTCAACAGCAGCTAGGCGAACAAGCCGCTAGTCACGAATCACTTGCGCAGTACTTTATAGGATTGAACGAACTGTATAGAGCGCAAAGCCAACTAAAGCTAGCTTTGCGCTATGTCGAGACTGCGTCGCAAGATGAACTGCGTTTGCAGGCCAGCTTAAAAAATCTTCTAAACCGGCCTTACTAAATTTAACAACTTAAAGTTACTGCTTTAAGAGTATCTAAGGGCTTACAGTTGCGGCCCAGCAGCTAGCAATGCCTTACCACTATCGTTGTCAGTGTATTGCTGAAAGTTATCAACAAACAACCCCGCTAGCTTCTGTGCACGTTCGTCCCACTGAGCTTGATCATCATAGGTTTTGCGTGGATCAAGTAAGTTACTATCGATATCACCAAGTGACGTAGGAACAGCAAGATTAAAGTAAGGAATCACTGTCGTTTCACTATCGTCAATCGAACCATCAAGAATGGCGTTGATAATAGCCCGAGTAGCTTTTAACGATATTCGCTTGCCAGAGCCATTCCAACCCGTGTTAACCAAATAGGCTTTGGCATTAGATGCAGCCATACGTTTGTTAAGTTCTTCTGCGTACTTGGTTGGGTGCAGGCTTAAAAACGCTTTACCAAAACAGGCAGAGAACGTGGGTTGAGCCTCCGTTACGCCAAGCTCAGTACCCGCAAGCTTTGCTGTAAATCCTGAAAGAAAATGGTACTTCGTTTGCTCGGGAGTCAATATTGAAACCGCTGGCAATACACCAAAAGCATCGGCAGACAAAAAGATCACGCGCTCTGCATGGCCACCGCGAGAAACCGGCTTAACGATATTCTCAATATGGTTTATTGGATAGGACACTCGCGCATTTTGAGTTTTGCTGCCATCGTCAAAATCGATTTCGCCATCATCTTTTATGACTACATTTTCTAGTAATGCATTACGCCGTATAGCACCATAAATTTCAGGCTCTGCATCTTTGCTTAGGTTTATTGTCTTAGCGTAACAACCACCTTCAAAGTTAAAGACACCATCGTCATCCCATCCGTGCTCATCATCACCAATTAACTGCCGAACAGGATCAGTTGATAGGGTTGTTTTGCCGGTACCAGATAAACCAAAAAATACGGCTGTATCGCCATCTTTGCCAATATTGGCAGAGCAATGCATGGAAGCAATGCCTTGCAAAGGGAGTAAAAAATTCATATAGCCAAACAGGCCTTTCTTCATTTCACCACCGTACCAAGTACCACCAATTAACTGCATCTTTTCAGAGAAGTTAAATACGCAGTAGTTTTCAGAATTCAAGCCCTGCTCTTTCCAATTTGGATTGGTTGTTTTAGCAGCGTTCATAACCACAAAATCAGGGTCGAACGTGGCGAGCTCTTCAAACGAAGGTGGAATAAACATGTTAGTTACAAAGTGCGCCTGCCACGCAACTTCAGTTACGAAGCGTACGGCGATGCGCGTACTTTCATTAGCGCCACAATAGGCATCAACAACAAACAATCGTTTGCCCGATAACTGATCACCAGTTAGCGTCTTTAGGTCATTCCATACACCTTGGCTGATCGGCTTGTTGTCGTTAGATCCCTGCTCTGCCCACCATAATGTGTCGCGAGTGAGATCATCTTTGACGATGAACTTGTCCTTTGGGCTTCGGCCGGTAAAGGCTCCAGTATCAACTGCCACGGCACCGCTGTTATTTGGCAATGCACGTTCAAAGCCGTCAAGGCCAGACGCAGTTTCTTCTTTATAGAGCTGCTCGTAGCTGGGGTTGTAGATGACCTCTAATACGTTAGTAATACCGTATGAAGTCAAATCAAGACCGCCGGTCAAAAGTGTGGCCGACATATTCATCGCGTTCTCCGCATTGTAGTTCCAGACATTACGTTTTGTCTTTCGAGGGGCGGGACTATACGACACTCGCAGGCTCTTGAAAACGTGCATTTTTCGCATTTTGAAGAGATAGATTTTATCCCCCCGCAGACACTACAAATTATGTAATTTAGCTACATATTTTTGTGTACCAGTTCATATCCTAAGCGCGCAGTAGCTGGGCTAGATATGCCTCTTTTAATAGTTTGATTAAAAAACATCGTCTATCTCATCAAATACAGCGGCAGCACGGCAATTTTGTGTAGTTTCAATTCATTTTGCTTGAATGCTCGTTTGGGCACATTAATGGTAAAAATAAAGGCGCTCAAAAAAAAGCCCGGCGAACCGGGCTTTGGGCTTTGCAATCGTGAACACTGCAAGCGCGACTTAGCGCGCTGATTGACGCCTCCAAACAAGCCTCGCCACGCTGATCAAACTGAGAAGCAGCAACATCACACCAAAACTATCGGGCTTTCCACCTCGATTACTGCTTACTGAACAGCCTGACCCAGATAAGCCAGTTTCAACGACAGGGTTAGCGCCATCAGTTGAGCCCGTCGTGCTACCCGTCGTGCTACCCGTCGTGCTACCCGTCGTGCTACCCGTTGTAGAACCCGTTGTAGAACCCGTTGTAGAACCCGTTGTTGAGCCCGTTGTTGAGCCCGTTGTACCGCCAGTTCCAGTACCTATGCTGTCCGCATCACGATAATCAGGGACGTTGTCATTATCCAGATCAGGAAACAAACCGGTATCAAGATACGTATTGGTAAGGCCATCTTGCACACCATCCCTATCTGCATCATTGAAATCATCAACCATCAAGTTGCCATCGTCGTCGGCACCACCAATTTCAATAATGTCACCTACGCTATCGTTATCGCTATCAGTGTCGCGGAAGTCACGCACCGTATCTACATCAGTATCGGGTACGGCAAATCGTGGTATGCCTGAATCGGCAGAGGTTTCAACGGCATCAGCAAAACCATTTGTACCAAACAACTGATTGCTATCAACTTGGCCATTACGATCAACATCGATGGAGGCTATGTTTACCTCACCCAAATTGCCTTCACGTATATCGTGTAAACCATCGTTATCACTATCTAAATCAAGGTAATCAACAATGCCGTCTGAATCAGTATCCACAGGCGTTGCACCACCAGCTTCGATTGCATCTGGGATCGTATCGTTATCCGAATCAAGATCGTTCGAATTGGCGATACCGTCTTGATCAAAATCACCCGTACCCTCAATGGCATTACTAATGCCATCAGAATCATCATCGTTAGCATCAATTGCACTATCTAGAACACCGTCATTGTTAGAATCAGTATCAAGATAGTCAGGGGTGCCATCACTATCTGTATCAATAGGCTGACTAGCGTCGTTACCTGCTTCGACAAAATCAGGAATACCGTCGTTGTCTGAATCAGTATCAAGATAGTCTTCGAATTCATCACCGTCGGTGTTTAAACCAATTTGTTCGACAGAATCTGGAATACCATCGTTATCGTTATCAAGATCCCGGATATCAGCAATCTCATCGCCGTCTACATCTGACAAGATATTAAATGCGTAGTCTTCAACTTCGCCGTTTGACAAACCACCAGTAGCGTCGTTTGCAGAAATTGGATCAGTGCTAATACGAACACGCAAATAGGTTCCACCGATGTAATCAGTAGACAAGCCCGTTAAGTCAGGCCAAACCATTTTGATTTTCTGGTTGTTGGCGCCCGCGGGAACTGTGGAGAATGCCGCTTCATCTGCATCGAAAATACCGTTACCATCGTAATCAACCCAAGCAACCAAATTGGCAACACTTGAGCTTGGGTTTGTAACGAATACATTGGTATCGTATGCCTTACCGTTTTGAAGTAACTCTGGGTGAGCAAAAACACCATCTTCTTCATTTCCATCAGCATCTGCCAATGCACTATTCGCAACGGCGTTATCGGATGCAGGTAAAACACCCAATTGCGGCGCATTTATTACCACCTCGTGTGTGGCCAAGCCATAGCTTGCAGGAGCGTCGCCAGTATCCAGCGCGAAAGCAGTAGCCATCGGAGCCATAGCGATAGGCAGCGCTGCAGCAACGTATATCCCGATCCTGGTGGAGTTGATCTTAAACATGGTTATTCCTTTCTATTTACGCAATTCATTAGAATGTAATCACACCTGCAAGCGCAGCATTGAAAACAAGTTATTCCTTTTAGAGCTGGTTCTCATTTTTTCTAGCAGAACAAATCGAGCTGATTAATTTCTACTCGTTAAATCAGTTACTTGTGTTGGCGAATCGCAATGCGATTGACGAGCGCTTCGCCGCCCTCTTTGGCTACCAATGCCTTCGCAATTGGTTGCGTTCGCAGCGATTCAACGCCCGCGCTTCTCATATATCGGATAACAGCGATGGTTCTGCGCCTCGATAGCAGTAAATCGGCAGCCGAATCTCCCGTAAGTGGCGAATAAGCCCCAATGACAACTTTGATGGTTGGGAATTTTTTCAAATTCTCGACAATTTCGTTTAGTGCAGCTATCGAGCTAGCATCAAGTGTTGACTCACCATCAGCAAACACCACTCCCGGTGCGGCAGTACCATAAAAATCACAACCACTCGTATTCACGATTGCGTCAGCAGGCGTTCCTGCACAGGCATCTAGAGCATCCGCAACCCCATCCCTATCGGCGTCTGCGGCAAGCGTGCTTAAGGGCTTAGGTTTTACGGGATTACGTTTTCGTGGCTTCGTTTGCCGTTCAACTTGAGCAGGCTTAGGCGTGATTATCGGTATCGGTGTGATCGAAGGCTCAGTGGGATTAACGATCGCTTTAGAGGTTGAGGTTGAATTTGAAGATGCCGGCGCCCGGATAGAAACCGATTGATTCGCCGGGATAGCAGTTGCAGTTGAGGCACTAGTAGATGGTCCAACCGCCGCGCGTGGATTAAACCGATAAATCAAACTAAGTTGCGCGTGACTAGCATCAACATCATGCCCCATAGCTTCAATACGCAAACCGAAACGTCGTGAGATCTCGAAATCAAAACCTGCTCCAAGCACAACATGAGTTTGATTTCGTTGGCGTACATCAAAGTCGCCATCGTTTTCCAACATGCCCACACCGAAACGACCAAATACTTTTGCCCTAGAGCCAAGTGAATGCTTACCCATCAGCGTTAGGTCGGCTACTTGATACCCAAGCTTCAAATCATTATCAAATTCGGCATCACCCAAATCGGCTGCGCGTACTTCTAGCGCCCAGCTGTCGGCCATCTCTATACCCAATGTCAATTGTGCCGCTGTACTAGTGGAGCCACGCTGATCAAAATTTTTGTCAGTGGTGTCGACATCAAGCATGCTGCCACCCGCTCCCAGCCCTGCATAAGCCACAGGGGTTTCATAGATGGGAATACTGATTTTGGGAGAGTTTGCGCAACTTGCAACTGCTAGTACCATCGCGATCCCAACAGTTTGCCTAGCGAGTTGTTTCATTTTCTGTGTGTGGCTATGTGTCTGGGCCATATGCGCAACCTCGGTGAACAAAGGAGTAACTCGTACGATCCTCAAAGTATGCAACAAATTGCGGTCCAAGCCGATGACAGACTGGGATGGATAGCAGCTCTGTCTATCAGTTAACACAATATGGCCAAAATATACGGCCAAAAAAAAGCGCCATGCAGAGCACGACGCTTTTGATGGTAAGTCCTAGACGCGTGGGCAGCAGTTTGCGGCCCACTCGATTAGGCGTTACTGCACGACTTGTAGCTCAACTCGGCGATTGCTCGCTCTACCAGCAGCCGATGCATTACTTGCAAGTGGCTGAGATTCGCCATAAGCCTGTGGTGCCAAGCGACTACCCGCAACTCCTTGTTCCACTAAATACCGCGCCACCGCTATCGCACGACGTTTGGACAATTGCAAATTAGATGTAGCAGGCCCTTGGTTATCCGTGTGCGCGGCAACGGCAACTCGAATACCAGGGTATCGATTTAACGTTTGCGCCACCTCGCCAAGCTTTTGCCGAGCACCTTGAGTTAACACATCAGAACCTGATTCAAAGTTAACGCCATCGATAGCGCCAGTGAACTCGTCACAACCTGCAGCATCAACCGGCAAGCCAGCAACCGTCGCTGGGCAACTATCAAGCGTATCGGGCACACCATCAGCATCACTGTCTAATTGAGCACTTGTGATAGCGGGTGCAGTAGCAGTCGGATTAGGTAATGCGGGTACCGAAGCGGCAACCGGTGTTTGAATAGTGGCAGGGCGACGTTGACCACCGGTATCACCAAAACGATATAACAAACCAAACTGAGCATATTTAGCATCTGTTTCATGAGCGACATATTCTGCTCGAATACCTAAACCACTCGACAAACCATATTCAATACCCAAGCCCGCCAGTAAGTGCGCATCATTCAGGCGTTCAAAGTCAACACCTTCACCTTGGTTACGCATCGCGCCTAAACCAAACCGACCGAACACTGAAAAACCTTCGCGATTTGCACGGTTGTCGTAACTGTTCAAGCCATAAACAATGGCGCTTAAGCCACCCACTTGATAACCGATATTGGCGCCACCGGTTAGCTCAGCTTCGCCAAGATCACTGTAGTGGCCTTCTATCGAAAAACGATTGCTTACGTCATATCCCAATGCCACCGAGCCGCCAGAGCCTGAGTTTTCCGTAACCAAAATAGCAGGATTTGTAGATCTGGGTTCAATCGTACTACCCAAACCTGAAACGCCACCATAGATGCGTCGATTGAAATCTGAATCGCCACCGCCACCAAAACTAGGCAAGCTAGGTAGGCTTAACGACCCACAGGCAACCAAAGAGAAACTAAGCACCGACAGTGCAGCCACATTTCGTAATTTACGCATTCTAATTAATAGAATCATGAAGGCTGCCCCCAACATCAATGGGAAAATAGGATCGGACGTGCGTTTAGCATTACCCGTACCGTTCACGCTACTCACTGAACAACCAAACGACGAACCACTCAGCCCTGTTTCAAGTGTGTCTTCATCAGCTACCCCATCAAGTGCATTACCGCCGTTATTGCCATCACCTAAGGGGTTTGTAAAATCTGCATCTACCAAGCCATTGCCGTTTGGATCTGCATCATATTGGTCATCAATGCCGTCCCCGTCAGTATCAACACCACCAGTAAAGCTGATATCAGCCATGTCATCTATTCCATCGTTATCTGTATCATTTCCCGACGTCGATCCGACATCAACAAAATCTGGAATGCCATCGCCATCGGAATCATCGAGGCTATCGACACGACCATTGTTGTTCGCATCGACTCCTCCCGACTCAATCAGATCAAACAAGCCATCGCCATCGCTATCCAGATCCAACATATCTGGTAAGCCATCACCATCAGTGTCGATAGGCGTAGTCGAGCCACTATTGTCGTCAGCCCCATCAAAGTCGGCATCAACAATGTTATCTAGTACGCCATTTTTATCCTGATCTACAGCATTGTTACGCGCTTCAAGCAAGTCAGACAAACCGTCCTGATCACTATCCAGATCACGATAATTGGCATGACCGTCATCGTCGGCATCGCCGTTTGACTCAATCGAATCGTAAACACCGTCGTTGTCGCTATCAAGGTCGAGGAAATCCACTACCCCGTCACGATCAGTATCGGCAACATTAAAGATAGACGTCCCTGAATCAAGTGTCGACTCAAGTAAGTCAACAAAACCATTGCTACCCACCTTAAAATCTAAACGCCCGTCGTTATTGGTGTCTAACTCACTTAATTGTTTGGTGTTTTCACTGGCCTCTAAGCTATCGAATATTCCATCGCCATCGCTATCTAAATCCAAAAGATTCAAGATGCCGTCACCGTCGTTATCAGCCATTCCCTCAAGCTGATCGAGCAAGCCATCATTGTCATCATCGATATCAATAGAATCGACAATGCCGTCTCCATCAGAATCCATTGAGCCATCTTCACCGATAGTGCTGTCATTGGGAATCTGGGTCTGCGGTTGCTCTTGAGAATCAGGAATACCGTCACCGTCAGAATCCAACTCTCGATAATCCGCAGCGCCATCACCGTCGGTATCAGTAGGTTTACCTGGGTTTTCGCCAGCCTCAATGGAATCTGATACGCCATCATTATCTGAATCAACATCTCGATAATCAGCAAGGCCGTCACCATCGGTATCAAAAACTGGCAACGCGCTGGCCTGTATTGATTCATCTACGCCCTTACTATCAGCATCAAAAAAGTTATCGATGCGGCCATCTGAATCGACGTCGGTACCACCGGCTTCAACTAAGTCAAAAATACCGTCGTTATCACTATCGGTATCTAAGTAATCAGGCGTGCCATCCTGATCAGTATCCGCAATGGAATAAATCAATTGCCCAGAATCCATTGAGGTTTCGATAGCATCAGCAATGCCATTGTTACCAACAGGAAAACTGATATCAATCGCACCGTCGACCTTAATATCCAAAGCACTGACCGCGGCAAAATCCTCACGCGCTTCGCGATTATCCAGTAGACCATCGTTGTCACTATCTAAATCATTTGCATCGGGCCGGCCATCGCCGTCACTGTCTCTTGAATTGGCATCAGCTACACCATCACCATCGGCATCAATCAAGCCTTCAACGGTATCGGGTATGCCGTCGTTATCGTCGTCAAGATCGTACTGATTAGCAATGCCATCTGCATCTCGATCAGGCCCTAGATGCAAGTTTGGCTGCTGGCCTTGTTGCTGATCAGTTTGTTTGTCGGATTCGCGAAAATCCGCTATACCATTGCCGTTTGAATCAATCGGCGAAGATAAATCCACTCCAGCTTCACTGTTATCAGACAAGCCATCGTCATCACTATCTAGCTCACGATAATCCGCCGCACCATCGTTATCAGAATCAATTGGCTTGCTTGGGTTACCACCACCTTCAACCAAATCACTAATGCCATCGCCATCTGAATCGCTGTCGCGAAAATCAAGTTGGCCATCTCCGTCGGTATCAAAAATAGGCAATGCACTCGATTGAATCGTATCACTCACACCTTTGCCATCCGCATCGGTAAACGAATCAATTCGACCATTGTTATCAGAGTCCGGCGCACCCGCTTCGACGACATCAAAAATGCCGTCGTTATCGCTGTCGTGATCACGAAAATCTGGCGTGCCATCTTGATCGGTATCAAGCAAGGGGTACAGTAACTGGCCTGAATCATTCGCAGTTTCAATAACATCAGCAACGCCGTTCGCACCAACAAAAACGCCGATATCGATTGCACCATTGGGTACTTGGTCTAGAGCTTTGACTGCATCACGATCACTGCGAGCTTCAAGGTTATCGAGAATGCCGTCGTTATCGCTATCTAAGTCATAACCGTCAGGGGTACCGTCACCGTCAGTGTCTACGGATTCTGCATCCGCCACGCCGTTTAAATCTCGATCGATAATTCCTTCATCAGTATCAAGAATGCCGTCGTTATCATCGTCCAAATCATATTGGTTGATAATGCCATCGCCATCTTCATCGGGCCCAACCTGGCCCGCGATCAAAGATTTTGGGCTGAGAAGAGCAATACTTAGCGCAAGCGATATCGCTAGGGCAAATGTAATTGTGTTCTTGAAAGATACAGCCGACTTATCAGATACAGCCGAGATCATTCGGCCAAACTCGAATCGCTTGTACATAGTTTTGAATTAATACCCACGGTAGAAAGAGCACGCATGCCCAGGACAGCGCTAAAGGCTGGTTACTACCGATAAGATACCAGTTTCAGTGTTACCAGTTCGTAAATTGTGTCAGCTGATTGACAGTATTCCACGAAACACTGTGTAAATTGCGACGAAAGTGTGGGATTTGCAGGCGATCAGAGAGATCGCACGATTATCTGCTACGCAGGCGCATAGCAGCAGAATTAAGCCGATCAGTTCAGAACACGTACTTCAATGCGGCGATTGCGGGCACGATCATTTTCAGTCACGTTTTGCACCAATGGCAATGTTTCGCCATAGCCTTCAGGCAGTAGGCGTGGCTTACTAATCCCTTGGGCTACCAGAAAATCCACAACAGCCAATGCACGAGAAACAGACAGAGTTTGATTCGCCGCTTCTTCACCCTGGTTATCGGTGTGCGCCATAACAGCAATCTTCACATCCGGCACCGCTTTTAGCTGATCGCTTAAATCGATCAGCGATTGGGTTGATGAATCGGTTAATGCAGCTGAATCAGACACAAAACTCACACCAGGCACAACACCCGTCATCGTAAAACCTGCCGCATAACCCGGTTTAGGTATCGCAGGTAACTGAATAGCGGCTACCGTTGGAAAAATGGGCTCCTTTGGTATCAAGCTCTTTGCTGATGCTTTTCTTGTTTTAACAACTGCAGCTGCGGCAACCTTTGCCTTCGCCTCGGAAGCTCTTTTGTTCATCGTATCCCACATATCCGGGCCGATATTGGACAGTGTTGCAATTTCAACACGACGATTGCGCTTACGCCCAGCTGCCGTCTCGTTGCTATCCATGGGTTGAGATTCCCCCATACCAATCGCTTCTAACTGTAGTTCTGCAATACCTTTAGTTTGCATATACTCAACGACGGCCTCAGCGCGTCGCTCAGATAAATTCATATTGATATCAGCCGGGCCCTTATTATCAGTATGGGCGCGTACTTGAATTCGCGCTTCTGGAAACGCCAATAGCGTTTCAGCTAACTTATCTAGCTGACCACGCGCCTTGGGTGTTAACCAATGCGAGCCTGGCTTAAACACAACATCAGACAAGGTCGCGTCAAACAATCCACAACCATCAGCACCGACTGTGCTACCAATCGACGTATCAGGGCAACGATCAATTTTATTGTTAATGCCGTCGCCATCTTCATCGCTTCGAGTCACGCGCGGCGCCCACGCTTGTGCGGCTAGGGTATTCGTTGGGTAATGACTAGTTTGTTTCTGGCTTAGCGCTTGTGCGGCGCTCTCTTGCCGACCTTGAACGGTTTTGCCGCGAATTCGGCCGCCAGCAGCGACTCGACTAGTGCCGCTAGTTAAAGCCGGTTTTGCGGCCTCGGCAAACACATTACCGATTTCTCGAGCCGAAAGGCCGAAACGGTAGATTGCACCAATACTAAAATTTGAAACATCGTTGTCAAAGCGAGTAATCTCGCCACGTATACCAACACCATTTTTCATTCCGTATTCAGCACCTAAACCAAGCACTGACGTTGAATTGCTGACATCGAGTGGAATAACGTTAGACGATCGCTGGACATACGTGTAACCAAGGCGACCATAGGCACTCCAACCCTCGCGTCGCGAGCGGTTCTGTACACCGTTAATGCCGTAAATCAGTGCGCTGATACCGTACGCAGAATATTTCACAGGGTTCTTACCTGCAAACTCAGCGGAGATGGGATTAGTGAGTTCAACTTCAGCAGAGCCCAGCACAGAGCTATCAAACTCAAGCGACAGCATATTATGTAAATCATACCCAATGCGAAGTTGCGAAGATTGATCTGAGTCAGTAACGCGGCGAAACGCAGGTGCGCTAGTTAGATTGGGATTGAGTGAGGCACTACCCACAGCTACGCCGCCATACAACCTTGATCGAAAAGACGGGTCATTCGCCGGTATCGACATGTTAGTCGGTAACGACACATTAAGCGTGTTACAACCACTTACCAGCAATGAAAAAGCCACCACAAGCGTTGATAGCCATGCTTTTACGTTGTTTGATCGAACTAGGTTTATCTTCACTTTCGGCGATCTCTTTAAGAGTTTGGCACTACACCAAACGACCTTGTGGCAGGAATCACTGCACTGTGATTGCCCGCAAACCATTAATTTGTGCTCTATATCAGCAATTTTCACGCCCTCAACCCTAGGCCACCACCCATTTGTAATGCTAAACGTGACGTAGGTCTCCAAGCTGGGGGAGTTGTACTGGCCAAGCACACAAGCCTCTAGTGATCTAAAGGCGACGAGAAGGGTAATTAGCGAACGATGATGTCGATTCGATTGTTCAGACGTCGAGCGCCTGCTGTGTCACCTGCAGCCCTGGGATTGTTAGCACCATAGGAGCGTGCCTTCATTCGATTGATCGGGACGCCATTTGCCACTAAATGACGCGCGACAGCGATGGCGCGGCCACGGGTTAATGCCAATTTGTTGGCATCACCTTTTACGCCATCCGTATGAGCGCCAATCTCGATATCCACACTCGGGTAAGCCCGCATGGATCGCGCTAATTGAGCCAATACACCTTTGCCGTTTGAGGTCAAAATCGCTGTGCCGGTCTCAAATCCAACGCCCGCTAGCACGCCACTTTTGGGCATTGGCACTGCGGCTGGTTCTGGCAGCGGAGCAACTTCAGGTTTCGGTAACGGTTGAATGACGGGTTCTGGTGTTGGCTCAATAACAGGCTGCTTCGCAACTTCAGGCGAGGATGTTACAACAGGCGTGCTCACTCTGATCGGCGCGCGTGATGGCTGGGCACCCGGTTGAAACAACAATGCAACCGTTAGTGCTTGTGCATCACCATCAAAACTGGCCAGCTCACCTCTGATATTAAAACGGGCTGTCAAAGGCCATTCAAGCCCTGCTCCCAACCAAACTGCTGTGCTATCGGCTTCTTTTAAAAGGATGTCAGTATCGTTATCGATAATATTCAAGCCCAAACGGATATAGGCGCGCAGGCCAGATTCATTGTTTAGACGGGCTTCGTTACCTAATACATAAGCAACCGCACCTATTGAAAAAGCAGAGTAGGCGATATCTTCATTGGACAATTCCGCCGTTCCTAATTGCGAAAAACCCAGCTCGGCATTGAAACGTTCAGTCACTGGCAAACCCAAGGTGAGTGATACGGCTGTACCGGTGTCTTTATCCAACGTTAAGCCAGAATTACCAACATCAGGGGATAATTTGGACACGCCAGCACCGATACCAAAGTACGGATTACGCTCGATAGCCTTTACAGGCATGGCTGAGACCAACGCTAAGCCAGCCGCCATTATGGTGTTTTTAAATATCATCGTCTTCGTCATTGAACGCGAACCGAGAATTGCAAGGCGAACGAGTCACCTGGCAATAATTGGTCTGTTTCCGCATTAATTGTGCCCGTTTCATCAATTTCAGGCTCAATTATCCAACAAGGAGAACGAGTACAGGCAGCACTCGGTTCGTACAAGGTGTATGGCGGAGTGTAATCATGGATCGTCACGTTGTACGAAGGATCCTTGCCTAAGTTTGTCGCGGTTAATCGGTAAATAACACAGTTGTTACCCGGCGCTACCTCGATAACGCCGGGGCCAAAGTCGGTTCCAGCATCAGGACTACCGTCGCAACCCACATCTACGGCTTGTTCTTTTTTAATCGACACATTCGTTTTACTCACTGTGCTGATGTCATGCACCTCTGCGCCACTGCCACCGTCCCAGTTAGTCACAATGTGGCTAATATTCTGTTGGCCTAATGCGGCTGTCGCCGGTGCAAAAACTTTTACAAAAAGATCTTTAGACTCACCCGGTGCCAGCGTCCAATCTGCAGAGATGATTTGATCTGCAGGGCTTAAAAAACCATTATTGTCTGTATCTTCGTAAAGGGCAGCAGTCCAACCGGCTTGGCTTTGCGTCATCGCAAACTGCAAACCGGTGAGTGTTGCCTGACCGGTGTTGGTTGCTACATGCTCGTACACTACCGTACCACCGCGCTCTAGCTGCGCACTTAAGTTAGGTTCAAGCTGTAAATTGGGCGCATGCACAATCAATACAGCATCGTGCTTTTTGTCGCTGGTGCCGCTTAGCAATGATTCTGCTTTAAAGTAAATACTATGACTACCGGCAGTTTCTGTAGTAGGTACAGTCACATTAGCAATGACGTGAATCGATGCCCCCGATTGCAATATACCCGTGTCGTTAATGGCTTGACCGGTTTGCGCATTGATAAATTCAACCGACCAAATACCGGGTAGCGGCTCATCATTAAGTGCAAGGCTTGCAGATAGTTGATACTGCTCTGCTGCTTGCCCCTGGTTACGGATAAACAAATCAAACTGCGCGACACCTTGCACATTGACTGGTGTTGAACTCACCGGAGAAATCTCTGGGCCGGGGCCCACGCCTAAAGCGCCAGCACTGCCGGCAACAGCTTGATTAGTTAAATCAACGCTATTACCAATGATTTCATCTAAATGATCTTCTACCGCATTAAAAACAGTCGCATCGCTTACCGAACGTGCCACCTTCGGGATTGAAAACCCCAAACCACCGTTATTACCTGCTATTCCTTGCGGCAATTCGACGCTAAGTACCACGGTTGAATACTCACCAGCCTGAATAGGGCCAGTATCAACTTGTCCATCCGCATTAGTATCGAGCAGAGGAGTTGCGCCATCAGATTTTAATAAGCGATAGATGCTGCCTGCAGGAAAAGTCGAAGCGTTACTATCGAGTTCAATGTTAAACGTATCAGGGTTGCTACCCGTATTCCAAATAATGTTTGCAAATTGTACGGTGGTACCCTGTGCTGCAGAGCTAACATTAATGGGTTCATTCATACCGTCGATAGAGGTGGCGATTGAACCGTTAGCAACCACACCTATTGAAGACAAAACCGTAAAAGCAACTGCGTTAGAATACTGAAGTGTATTCGCATCAGCATTATCATGCATTGACTCAGCTGTATTATAGAGAGTCGAACCCGGCAAGTTGGAATCAATGGAGACACTGAACGTTAGTGTTCCACCATCACCTGCTGCTACTTGGTTTATCAGCGCAGTGATTTGATTGACTGAATCAGAATCACCATCTATAGCCGACTCTGGTAACCCAGTACAAGAAGCATCATAAGCACAAAACCGGATTTCACCAGCAGAACCATTTTGTACATCGTTCGGATTAGCGTCGGTTAAGATAGTTCCTTCATTATTCCACCGCGCAGAGTTGGCCACAAAACTCATACCTTCTGGTAACGCATCTAACAGCGCGACACCTTGAGCTTGTTCGTTACCATTATTGATATAACTCAACGTAACTAGGTAATCACCGCTGGGTGATAAGCCAACTTGCTCACTAATGGTTTTACTAACAATAATATTAGCGCTATCGATCACACGAATCGTATCGGTATTGGTATCACTTTGTGCATTATTAAAATTACTACTAACCGATACGCTTACGTTACTAATATTATTTTCGGTCACAGATGCCGGGATATCGCCAACCACAATAAAGTAGAACTCTTCATCGGACGCTAACCATGGGCTTTGCGTGATAGGGGTATTGTTATCGGCTACACCGTTTTGATCTTCATCAGCGAAAGCTACCAAATTGACAAGATTGAAGTCGTCACCTGATGCATTAATCAGTTGAATATCAAATCGGTCACTACCATTACCTGTATTGCGAATACGATGTGGCATGCTGACTTGTGTATCTGCCAAACTGGTAATCGTTTGATCCTGCACAAGCTGAACACCAGCAACCTGCTCAATAGTTGTTTGCACAATGTTTGAGGTAACGGTTACCCTGCGCCCGTCTGTATCAAGATAAGTCGCCGACGCTTGGTTTCTGATAACGGTACCAGCAGGCGTAGCCGCCCATGCAGACGTGACAAACAACGCCAGCAGCAATACAAACAAGCCAATATACGGGTGTTTACGTTTCACCCTAGTCACTACCAAAGCTATATCGAGGATGTAGCGGCCGACCAAGCTCATCTAACAACATTAGCTCGACTCTTCGATTATTCGCTTGTGCCAGATCGATGTCATCACCAAGTTCTGGCAAACCTTTACCAATGGGTTGTGAACTAACCCGCGCTGCATCAATGCCATTGGCTCTGAGATAATCCAATACCGCGTTTACTCTGCGATTTGCGAGCCCAATGTTGTAGGAATAACTACCGCGTTTATCAGTAAAACCTTGCAGGCCTAAGCGTAATTGAGGAAACTGCCTAAGAATTGGAAACGAGGTATCCAGTTTTTCGATACTGTCTTCGGTGAGAGTGGCATCATCGTAATCAAAGTACACAGCTGGCTCCCATGCGTAGGCTAGGTTCGACACTTGTTCTCGAAGAGTTAGGGTTTTACCCGGACCTTCTTGCTTTTCCACGACAAACACGCATGCCTGCTCATCATATTTTGCGTAGAGCTCCTCCGTGCTCACGCAGGCACCCAGCATCAGCGGCGACGCTGCGGCCGAACACTTAAGTGCGCTAAGCAAAAAGCGGCGTTTTGTTATATCTATCATTCCAACCATCGGAACCAATCCTCATCAAACTTCAATTGCAAACCCAGTTGCAAACCTTCTTCGTTGTAGCCATTCTCATCAAGATCTTCTTCACGAAAACCGACAACGTTGTAGCCAACACCTAAACGTACGTTGCGATTAACTAACCATGCCAATCGTGCTCCTAATGAGTAACGATCACCACCGCTACCACCAACTCCAAGCCAACCAGCTTGTAAGTCAAGTTCTAATCGTCGATACAGATCAAATGTTAGCCTTGCATCTGCCAACATGAAGCGGGTATGGCTATCGCCAGTAGAAAATTTTGTTCGTTGCCACTTAGCACCAAAGCGCCCGCTCAGCGTTACGTTCTTTCTAAGTTGAAAATTTTGATGGGTGGAGAGCAAATAGCGTTTTTTATCGGCACCATCGGCGGGACCATAGTCTTCTAGCCATTTAGCCAAGTACAGCTGATGGTGTCTATTTTCAAGCTTGGGCCTGCGTGCAGCACCTAATGTTAAGCGGTGACGAGAGGTCATTTCACCAAGCTCTGGTATTTGACGTGTAAACTCTTCACGCGCCAAACCTGTCCAGTCCACATTGAAACGCTGCGCTAAGGAGCCTCTGAAACCGTAGTAGCGATTCGAGTCAGTCTCCCTGATTTCAGCCTGGGCCGTAATCTTTCGGTTTAGGTTACGCTTGTCGGTAACACCAAGAGACAAGGCAACGGAATCTTCGACCTGCTGGCCGTCCAGGGCATCAATGACTTCAACGCCTGGCGATAGAGTCAACCCTTTCATTAACTCGTAACGACCTTTGATACCGCTCGCGGTTTCAAAATCCTCGGCACCAAAATTAGAACGCATCCGGTACTCGCTGTACAAACGCGTATTCGGTAAAATATCTGATTCAACCCCTAGGGTGAACTGCGTGCTGGATGCACCGGTAGAACCGATCGCAGGCGAACGCAATGCGCGTTCTTTTTCATATCGGGCATAGACATCGACACTCTTGGCTACTTGCACACGGCCTATCAAACCTAGTCGATGACGATGACTACGCTGTAAATCCCATTCGTAATCGATGCCAATACTGGCGCGCCTGCCATTGCTTAGCTCAAAGCGCTTTTCAGCACCCAACAACATAGTATTAAACTCGTCACTATCGGTAGTCTCTCGAATGCGATAGTGTTTACCACCCAAGGTTAGGGTCCAACTGCGCAGCGTTCGTTCAAACAAAACACCCACATGCGATTGGGATTGATCCTCAGTGACTGACTCACTGTGCACCGCCTCAACGTTAGCGGTGATGGTATTCGACACTGGCTGCTTATGATCGATGCGCCATTCCAAGCGATCCGAGCTTAAACCAGCGCCCGGATTATCAAAAAACTTGGTGGATCTGGCCCAACTCATTACAGTGCGCATGTCACGAGACTTGGCCCACCTATGCTCAAGCCTTACACGCCCGGCCTTACCTTGCCTATCGGTGACGGTGTGCTTTTGATGAGCAAACGCTACGCTAATCTCGGTATTGCTATTGATGCCATAGGCCGCATAGATACCAGAGAGCACATTACCTGTTAATGGGTTTTGATCTTCGGTGAGGCTAAAGCCAACGTGAGCAGCCTCTGAAATATTATGTTGAACACGCAAACCCGCCACTAAATAGTCTTTATCAGCGCTCTGAGTTTCATAGGTAATACGAATAAAAACCGGGTTAAGATCGTCATTTAGACTCGGTATTGCATCAGTAAAACGGATTAAACCCGTTAGGTCATCCAAGACGTAATCACGATAGCGCAACAGATTAGTTGTTTCGATAACCACGCCAGGGTTATCCCTATCTCGAACAATGAGTTCAACAATTTCGCTGTTTCGAACCACCGGGGCTTTAGCAATTTGATACAACATTGCTGTGCCATTGCCACGAATCTCTTCAAATTCCCGATTAGATGATTGCTCTGCTGCGAAAATCTGCACTCGAGTTTTGGCATTATCGAACACCGCTTTTAGACCTGTGAAGGTGCGCTGCACTCTAGCCAAATCATCGTTGTCTTTGAAATTGTCAGTGATGTAGTCACCCCACATCACACTGTGTCTATCTTTTTCTATCTTCGCGTAGAGCTTGCTTCTACTCTGCGCCTCATAACCCCGTACTGACGCATCCCCATAGGTTGCATAATGCTCACTAGGATCAACATCTCGCAAGAGGCTGTTGTCTTCTTTGCGCTTGCTATCGTAGGCGAGCGTAAGCTTTAGTTGATTTCTGATCTTGCCTTTAAGAAACAACGCCACGCGAGCCGCAGTCTCAAACGTTTCTTCACTGAATCGATCTTTGCGCCAGTTACCCTCTAACGACACTAAGCCCGAACCGATCAAAGGCCTCGCTTCCGCTAACTGCACGATGCGTAACTGCGCACTCAAGGACCCTGTTTTTGCGCGAACGAAAACCTTGCCGCTTTCATCGGTACTTTGCAGATGAACCTTGCCGCGCCCGTCTTCAATTCGAATTTGTAAACCGGGTTCGTTTTTCTGTAGATCTTCCTCGGCAAAGCTGCCACGTGACGATTCCACGGTGACAAAATACACACCACTTGCCGGATAGCCGTTGCCATCCAAAATTAATAGATCAATCGGCAGCTGCGAGCGCCCACCATCGGCTGCAATACTTTCATCACGGGTACGCAACACCATTCGTACGCCCGCTGTTGGACGCTTAACTGTTTTCTCCGCCAGCACTCGGGAATTACCAAAACTATCAAGACCCGTAATAGTTAGCTGGTTAACACCTGGGTTGAGCTTTACGCCATACCAAGCAACAATCTGTGCAGCTTCTCGGGTGTTCACTATCCGCTCACCAATTTGAGTCGCCGCTACTGCAATGCCATTCACATTGAGTTGTGGGTCAATACCAGCTCGCACAACCGCCATAAAACGACCATCATTACTGATGTCGTTTTCGGGCCAGAGCCATGTACCAGCCTTGGCTTGATCGGACGTGATAATAGGCGCAAGTTTCTTAGGGTCGCCCATGACCGTTTGTGGCTTTTTATTCGCCGTACTATCAGCACCCGCTACACCGCCTCCCTTATCTGGGATTTTTTCGGTTTCATCTGCGAAGTCGTCGCTGCTGTCCAGCACCTGCTTTCGCAAACCTAGCGTACCATTAGATACATCGCCGTCAGCAATCGCTCGTTCGTCATCAGCGCCGTTAAACCACTTTTCGTTGGAGGTATAACTTGAATCGCTATCGAGAATCCACGGCGTAACTAGAGATCGGTTTCTACGCTTAATTTTTTCGAATATCGCAATGCCGTTTTCCTTCGGGCAAAGTGCTGCAAAATCAGCACGATGATAATCACCCACCGACAACTCAACAAATCGGCTATCAGGGTCAGCACCATGCCGGCTATCCAATGGCTTAAGCGTTAAGCCTTCAGGTAACGTTGTGTTATCCACTTTAAGAACGTTGAAGCCTGGATCCAATCCAAACAAACTGTACTGGCCATCCTCATCAGTGATGACATAGGTACCGTCCTGCATATACAGACGCACGCCACCTATTGGCCATTCACCATTATTTTGAATATCGTCGCAACTACTATCCACATAGACTTTACCAAACAGTATGGCTTTATCTGACAACACACCCTGCTGTACAATTTTAACCTGCGCTGTTGAAACTGATGACACCACTGTCAAACCACTTAAGGTAGTAGCGGACGCATTAACAGCATTAAGGCCATTACTTTCTAATGCCGCTGCGGTTGCTAACAATCGATACTGAAGTAATCGCGACTCACCTGCGGCCACAGTATCGACCATAAAAATCATGCCCCGATCATTACCGTCAACCAAGTGTGTGCTTTCAGAGAGCTGTATCCTTTCTGGATCTTCCAGCCGTTCTCCATCGATATGGGCCGACCCCGGCACATATTTAAAACCAAACGGCAGTGCATCGACAATGGTGACTTCACTGTAGTCACCGGTGCTTGAATTGCGTATATCCAAGTGATAAGTGATCTCTTCGCCAGGTTCTACACGATCGGCTATGGCGGTTTTTTCGACCACCAAGAGAGCATCACTTGCTGTTGGATCAAGTGGGATATCGAGACGCATGAAAGGATTTGATTCAGAAACAGTGAAGAATCCACCGCCGCTTGATTCAAATCCGCCCTCACCATACGACACATCATTTACGACGTATGTCTGAAATTTGTCAGGCGGCACAACGGATGGAAATATATACCCACTGGGTGGCGAAACTGTAAAGTAATAGCGTTGCCCAAGCTTAAGTCGAGGGATATAAAAGTCACCCGATTCATTACTAACCATTGTTAAGGCTGGGCCTGCCCTGGTACCTATCGGCCCTGCTCCGGCACCAATCTCTGCTTCAACTATTGTGACAGTGGCACCGCCAACCCCAGCCAAGCTACCCGAATCAAATACCGTACTGATGGGGTCAACGCTAGCTAGGTCCGATACATTCTCGCCGGCAATTTGATCAATATAGTTAACCTGCAGCTCATCACCCACCTCAGATAAGATGTGACAAGCAGCCGCTTCAGATGAAAACTCTGGCGAGTCGAGCAACAGAGCAATAGCATCGCCTGGGCAAAAACCATTATCTGCCGATTCATCTGGACTGGTAATTATCGGCCTGATACTACGGAATTTTTCACCACCAGGCTCTGTCTCTCTTAACACCAATTGCACGGTGTCACCTGTTTTATCCGATGTGACTTGCACTACGACATACCGAACGCCAAATTCATCAGTAAGAATTTGCTCTACAGGAACGGTAGCATCCAGCTCAACATACACGCCGTCAACCGCGGAGTTATAACCATCCCCGCCTTTACTCGCATTATCCAAATTACTATTTTGCAAGTGATAGAAATTGGAATCGATAAATTGTTCATCGATATAAAAATCAGGCGCTTGCTGTGCTTGCTGCAAAGCAAGGGTTGGCTCAACAAAACGAACAACTGGTGCTGCTGCCTCACCTAGTTGTCTGGGAGAGTGGCAAATTAAATTTGATTCAAACTCATTAACACCGTCTCCATCAATATCGATAGTGGCGCTACTGAGTATATTTTCTTGTTCGGTTATTGAAAAAGACAAAGCAAAATTTAATTGCACAGTCTCATCAATCGTAAACGAATCTTTTGGCACAACCATACCAATGGCATTTATTTCGTTGGCTCCATCCCAACTCTCATATCGCATCCAATCGGTATGGCCTTTTGGCTTTACAACAGCAATAGCTTGAAAACCAACTATGTCAATAAACTCATCGCGACGTAATTGTGCATCTTCAGGCAGTACATACTCTACTAACACACCCGAACGTTCCAAACCATCTACCAACACTGATCGTTCTTCTGGTAGGTTTGCAATCTTATTAATAACTTCTAGCGTTAATTCAACATGCTCACCGATTGCAAGCGAGTCACCACACTCTTTAGAACTAAGCAGCTGTATGTTTAAATCAGCATCAGCTATTATTGTTATGGTGTCAATATTATTAATTGATGGCAGTTCTTCGTTTTCACTTGTAGCACTAACAACTAATTCGATAACAGCATTTTCAAATTCATTCGCTGCAACATTACCGGTAGCAACGAGGTATTTTATTTCATCCGGTTGGAGCGTAAATGGATCACCAGCAGCAGGCTCATTAGGGTCAACCACGCCATTTTCATTTTCGTCGATGTATAAAACTAAATTAATTAAATCGGATGCGTCATCAGTGGAGTTTTCAACAAACACCTGATAAGTGTCAGGAACATTACCTGTATTCACTAATTGATGAGCAAAAGAAACTGCATCGCCAGCTTTGGCGTCAATTTCTTGGGAAGAGGTCAGTTCGAAGCTTTGTAGCGCGGCTACATTGATGCTCGAAGTGTTAGAGAGAATTTGAATTTCATCGCCCGAGATAGCGTCAATATAGATAAGCGTCGCTTGGTTGACAATGCTGGTACCAGCACCGGTCGCCGCGATTGATGCGGGCACAAACCAGCACCATACGCATAACAATGCGACTATAAAACGCCAGGGATGCATGATTAGCTGCGCTAATTATGAGACTAGGACACGAAGGGTTCCACCGCATTATGCGGTGGAACCACTTTCGCTAGGCCCTTACTGAACCCGAACGCTGAATCGAGCAGTTGCTTGCTCACCAGCTACGAGGACTCCGCCTTCGCCGGTAGCTGGGCTTGCACCCGTGCCTACATAAAATACTATGTTGTTACCAACAATGGTACCTGCATCATCACCAGGAGCATCAGTTACTGGCGCCGGTGCACATGCATTTGCTAGGCAATACTGCAAAGTACCTGCTTCATACGCGCTAAATGCAGGAACGGCATCGTTAACGGTTACATTGTTAGCTGTGGTCGTGCCTTGATTTTCGGCAATGACTTGCCATATCGCACACTGACCAGGCTCAATACCCGTAGATTGCACAGGTTCAAACGGCGTATCAGCGAAACCATTACAATCAGTATCTACCGCAACCGACTTGGTCAAACGAACCTGACCATTGATGACTGTAGTTTGATCAGCAACTGATACTGAAGGCGCTGCCGCTGAAGTATCAGTGTTGTTAGCTGTAATGGTTAACACATCAACTTCACCAGGAGCTGCATTTGACGGAGCAAATACTGTAGCGTCAAGTGGAATAACTTCACCCGGCTCTAACGTTAGCTCTGGAATACCATCCGCATCAGCGTCAGTTACTTCAACAACGATATCGGTACCGTCTGGCTGTTGAACAGTGATTGAACCAGGAACTAGGTTACCTAATACTGTATCAGCAACACCGTCACCGTCTGTATCAATACTTACAGTATTTGACCAAGCAGTTTGTGAGTTTGTTGCTTCAACTTCAACAACTTCAGTCACGTTACCGTTGTTTGTCAATGTGTGACCGTAAGCTGCAGTACCACCAGCTTCAACTTGGTTGCTACCAGGCGTTACTAGAGACAACTGTCGGCTAGAATCAACATCAACAGAATCAAGCACGATATCTGTTGCACCCGTATTAGGTGAAGTGATTTGGAAGAATAATGGATAGTCGCCGTCACCGTCGCCGTTTCCATCTAGTGTTGTAGCAGTACCATCACCGTTGTTATCAATCAATGCATCTTCTATAGCAAGTGAAGAATCAGCAGGGATACTAACAACAGCAACCATTGGATAATCCAATTGACCAGCTGGCAACGTTGGAGTTGACGTGACTGGAGCACCTACCGGCGCGCCTGCAGCATCAGCTTCAAAGAATTCAACTGTCCAACCAGCAGGCAGGGCACCCAAAGTTGTACCGTCCCAGCTAGAACCCGTAGTCAAGACATATGAATCAGAACCACCAGACTCATTATCAATAAACAATGGGATATTAACTGTAGTACCTACAGTGCCAGTTACAGACAACACAGAGCCATAAGGCGTAATAAGTAGATCTTCGTTAGCACCCAAAGTGCCATTAGCAGCGTTATGGATATCAGCAGCTGCTTCAATGATTGTACCCAAGCTGTTTGCAACTGTATCACTTACAGGAGCGGCAGCCGGATCATTTGCAGAGGTTGCAGTAACAGTTGCTTCATACTCTGTTGCAGGAGCAGGAGCAGCGCCTGATGCGGAAGCGGGCAATGTTGCTTTTACAATGATTGTTTTAGACGCACCACTAACAATAACACCACTATCAATACCAGAACCGTTTGTGTCAGCAAGCTGAACAACACCCGAATCATCGAAGAAAGTAAATACAGTGCCTAATGGAAAGTTTCCAGGGTTAACTGACAATTCAAATATGTCGTCAGAGTTACCGGCGTTTGTAATTACGTTACTGAATACAACAGTACCACCAGTAGAAATTTGATCAACAAACTGATCATCATTGGCTGTGGCATCATCATCACCACCGTCGTTAACACCAACAGATGGCCCTGTACCTGTATCAGTAATAACTACACCAAAGTCAGCAGGAACAATATCCTGACGAGCGTTTGAAGGGGCAAGCTGATCGGCTACGCCGTCACCATTTGTATCACCAGCAGCGTAACCAATGTTTTCAATGATAGTTCCACCAGGCAGTACTGCCGGATCATAACTTACAGTGAACGTTAAGGTTACACTTGCTTGAGAAGGTAGTTCAGCATCAACCGCGTAAACACCCGTGATACCCGCGTCGATAGTATCACCGTCGGTATTGAGATCGATACCCAGTGCAGCTTCAGTAGCCGCATCGGTTGCGTCACCATCAGCGTTTAAGTCAATATCCGTACGCAAGGCAGGATCTGCGTTTGTAGCAAGAGTCAACGCGGCTTCATCAAGGGGTACTGCTGCCCCTGTGCCGAGAATATCACCATTAGTAGTAAGCAAACCAGAAACGCCAGCACTAACAAAAGTAGTGCCTTCAGGCAAACCATCAAAGATCACAACGTCCGTTGCTGATTGATTACCGTTGTTTCGTACAGTGATGGTGTAAGCGATTGTGCCGTTAGCCACATCATGTACTGAGCTTTTTGTAGTGACTAGCACAGCATCACCAGTAACGGTGATTAATGATTCGTTCGTGCTATCTAAGCCATCTCGACCACCGCCAGTAGATAGATCAGTTACGCTGGCTGCCACTGCAGTACCAGTACCTTGCTGCGCTTCTGCAGTAAGAGTAATACCGAGAGTTTGCCCTGCTGAAGCATTTGCAGGCACTTCAACTGCGACAACTAAATTAGCTAAGTTATTAACGTTAGCAGGTAGAGTGACACTAGTGATAGCAGGTTCGCCAGCATCAGGAACACCATTGCCGTTTGTATCTTCAAATACAGTCACATTAGCAGAGTCGATGTTGTCTCCACCAGTGATGCCATTTGCAGCGGATAGATCAAACGTATCAGTGCCGTTACCTGTGTTTGTTAACACATAGGGTAAGTACACCAATTGACCAGGAGCCGCTGTAGTGTCGTTATCCACACCAACCGTGGCTGAGTAAACTTGAGCAACTGTAACAATCGCTTCGTTAGATTGTGCAGAGTAAACGTTACCTGCAGCATCTTCGTAAGTAACCGTTGCCAAGTTCTTTATTTGAGTTCCGGCAGCTGTAGCAGCAAGCAGTTGTGGGCCATAGCAGATTACTCCGCTGGCCGTTAACGCCAGTGCACATGCCTGAACAAGTTTATTACGGGGGTATAACCAGTTCATTTATGAATCCTTGTTTTTAACAAAGTTAGAAATTTGTATTCGCAATCGAATAACATCGTTGATTTACTTAACCGACACGCGATAGGTGAAACGGTGTTTGCCACCTTTGGAAGGCAATGCATCTTTGGCTAACCAACGTACATGCGTGTACTGCTCAACTGGAATAACAACTTCCTTTTGAGTGCCGTCTAATTGGGTTTCAATGCGAATGACTGGCTCAGCTTCAAAAGTCTGGCCCCCATCGATGCTTACTTCGAAGTTTGCTTGCACATCAGAGTTGTGCGACTCGCCGATGAAAAGGGTGTTTTCAGGAATGGGATCAACCACTTGAACACCACTTACATTGGTTTCACCGTTGTTGGTGAACACCAATTCGAACTCCATCACTTGACCAGGCTCTACCTGGCTAGT
>CALJAA010000140.1 GCA_938028465.1 uncultured Granulosicoccaceae bacterium
TTTGGAGGCTGAACCCGGAGTCGAACCGAGGTAAACGGATTTGCAATCCGGTGCATAGCCACTCTGCCATTCAGCCAAACCTTATACAGCGATGGGCTATGCGAGCCACGCTGCTGTTCTATTACTTTTACTTCCTTGCTAGATACTGAGAATAGCAGGATTTAAAGCCACTACACCAAACTATCCAGCGGTACAACGTAAAAACCCCGCACTAACGGGGCTTTAGAATTCAGTGGAGCGGGAAACGAGATTCGAACTCGCGACCTCAACCTTGGCAAGGTTGCGCTCTACCAGCTGAGCTATTCCCGCACCGAAGCCCCTATTGTGGGATGCCTTAAGGCCGCTGTCAAGCATACCTATCAGATAAATAAAGATAAATGGTTATGCCGCAGTTTCAGCTGTGGATAACTGTGATGAGATCATCGTTGGCAGATCCGAATCGCTCGCCAACAACCCAATTTCGATCGCATTGGCAAATGCTAGTGCATCGGCACTGCCATGGCTTTTGATCACGACACCCTGCAAACCAAGCAAACTTGCACCGTTATAGCGACGTGGGTCGATCCGCTTACGAAACGCTTTTAATATCGGCATGGCAAACAGGCCGATCAATTTATTAAGTGGGTTGCGTTTGAATTCTTCCTTCAGGTAGTGCGACACCATTCGAGCAACGCCTTCGCTCGTCTTTAATGAAATGTTGCCTACAAAGCCATCACACACCACGACATCCACTCTATCAGTGTAGATCTCATTGCCTTCTACAAAACCAATATAGTTAAGAGCACTGTTGCCGATGAGCTGCGCTGCATCTTTTACTTGCTCGTTGCCTTTAATATCTTCTGATCCGATATTCAGTAAACCCACTCGAGGCGCTTTAACACCATCAACCGCTTCGGCCAGTATCGACCCCATGCAAGCAAACTGATACAGGTGCTCGGCGGTACAATCGATATTAGCGCCTAGGTCAAGCATATGAGTGTGGCCATCAATGGCTGGGATAGTTGTGCAGATAGCCGGGCGATCTATACCAGGTGCTGTTTTTAACACAAACCGACTGATGGCCATCAACGCGCCGGTATTGCCTGCACTCACTGCAGCAGAGGCGCGCCCTTCTTTCACCATATTGATGGCGATGCGCATGGATGATGTTTTTTTATTGCGTAGGGCTACAGCAGCGGTATCTTCCATTGTCACCACTTGATCGGCGGGCACAATAGCGTAACGGCCTTCTGGTAAAGGCTTACTACCGATGTGTTTTTTGATGGTGTCGGGATCACCAACAAGCAACAGGTGCACATCATCACGACTCTCAAATACACGCCGCACCGCATCCACAATAACAGCCGTGCCACGATCGCCGCTCATGGCGTCAACCGCAACTGTGGTTAAGGGTGTTTGCATTTAGATTGAGGGGAGTTCGAAAGATTGAGGCAGAGTGCTTTCCACCTCAACAATTCGATGATTAGGCTATAGGCCTAGTCTTCGTCGTCTTCGACTTCGGCTACGTCAGCAACAACTTGCTGGCCGCGATAAAAACCGTCAGCAGTGATGTGATGACGACGGTGAGTTTCACCTGTTGTAGGATCAGTTGAAAGAGTTGGGCCTTTCAAACTGTCGTGTGAACGTCGCATACCACGTCGTGATGGGGTCTTGCGAGATTTCTGTACTGCCATTGTCTTAGCTTCCGTAATTTATTGTTTAGGAATTACGTGTTAGGTAATTCGTTTTTAACTTTAGTACTTTGAAGTGCGTGGATTCCCGCTTTCGCGGGAATGACATTACTTACTTCAGTTTTAGATCTTTCTTTAAAGCTTCTAGCGCTTCAAACGGTTTACGCTTTTCTTCTTTAATGCCTTCCGGCAATTTTCCAAACTCCATCTTGCCAACCTGACAACGCTCATCACCTTCTTCGTGGCGAGCAACATCTGGCAATTGCAAGATGATTTCATCTTCAAAAAGATCCACTATTTGGATCTTTCGGTCTTCATCCAATAAAACCGGATCTAACTCGTCGCTTAGCGCTTCGGCCTTTTCTTCTGATTCAACGCAAATCAGCGAAAACGGCTTATCAACGTTAAGCGTCATTGGTTGCAAGCAACGCTGGCAAAGTAAACCGAGCTCGGCCTGCAGTTGCCCGTAAACTTTGGTGTGGGCATCCCAGGCTGCAAACCGACATTCAGCGGTGAAATCGCCCTGTGTATCGTTGAGCAGCTCGGCTAATCGCTTGAACTGAACCAACGGCACTCGCACCGAGTAAACTGTATTTTCTCGGGCTAGCAGCTCCGGCTGTATTTGGCTGGTAATTGGCTTGCCCATAACCCGCTGATTCTATCATAAATGAGCCAACTGACAAGTGTTGATCCTCGCATCCACCTCCAAATACCGTGCTGAACTGCTCAATCGGCTGGGCCTACCCTTCGATGCCCGTGACCCGCAGATAGACGAGCCCGAACTACCTGGTGAGCCGTCTGCTGAGCGTGCCAGTCGCTTGGCACTGGAGAAGGCCGAAGCCATAGCTGCAAACTCGCCTCAGGCCATCATTATAGGTTCTGATCAGGTGGCTGCTGTGGGCGGCGAGTTATTGCATAAACCTGGGTCGAAGACCAACGCAATCGAGCAACTCAAACGGATGAGAGGCCAAGCGGTGATCTTTCATACGGCAGTAGCTGTGGTGGATGCCCGAAGCGGCAACCATCATCAAGCAGTGGATATCACCACGGCCACGATGCGGGCGTTACGAGACGACGAGATTGAGCGATACCTGGAAGCAGATCAACCCTTGGATTGTGCTGGGAGCTTTAAGGTGGAATCGCTGGGGATTAGCTTATTTGATTCGGTTAACACGGACGACCCAACCGCCTTGGTGGGTTTACCGTTAATAAAGCTATGTCGGATGCTCAGGCAGTGCGGGTTGTCTGTGCCCTAAAGCTGCAAAGCCAAACTACCCAGATCAGTTAACAGCAATATCAAGTGCAGCACAATGGCGGCCATGATGCCGGCCAGCACATCATCAATCATGATGCCCAACCCGCCACTGACTTTTTTATCCGCCAAACCGATTGGCCACGGTTTTAAAATATCGAAAAAACGAAACAGCGCAAAGCCCAAGATGACCGTGACAATACTTAGCGGCACTAAAAACATCGCGACTAACAAACCAACCCATTCATCCCAAACAATCGCCGGGTGATCATGCGTTTGCATATAGCTTGCGCAGCTATCACATAGGTAAATACCCACCACAAACAGCAACACAGTGATGGCGCCGTACAACCATGGGTTACTCGGCATGATAAATAACAGTGGGATTGCCGCGAGTGTACCAAAGGTACCAGGCGCTACCGGGGCTAAGCCCGAGCCCGCCCCCAAGGCAAGAAAGTTTTGCGGGTTAGCGAGTAAGGCTTGCTTCAAGCTAACTGCCATTATTTTTTCGCGTTCATTTCTGGGGCGCGTAGTAGTAACGCCAGCTTATCGAGCACGCCGTTAACGTACTTGTGGCCTTGATCAGCACCGAAGCGTTTAGTGATTTCAACACCTTCGTTAATCACTACACGAGCAGGCGTTGCAAGTTGCTCGGATAACTCGTAACAACACAAACGCAATACGCTGCGCTCGATTGGATCAAGCTCGGGTAATGGCCGATCGAGTGCTTTCTCGAGTATCTCGTCAACGCTCTCAACATCGTGGCTTACCCCCTTAAACAGCAAGGTAAAGTAATCAATGTCGGTGCGTTCCATTTCTTGGCGATCAAGAATTTCTTCATGCACGCTTGTGGCATCTGCGGATGTGATATCCCATTGATACAGCGCCTGTAGCGCACGTTCGCGCGCCATACGTCTGGCTTGTTTTTTACTTACTTTATCCACGTCGCCAGCTCGTTTTACCATCTTTGTCTTCGAGTATGACACCGTCTGCGGTGAGTTCGTCCCTTATCTCGTCACTTCGCGCCCAATCTTTATTATTGCGGGCTTCTACTCGTTCTTGAATGAGTGCTTCTATCTTGGCAGCATCTAGGCCGCTTTCATCAACTGAGCCTTGCAATACGGAGTCCGCATCGGCTTGAAGTATTCCTAAGCGTGCACCTAATTGCAGTAGCGTGTTAGCTAGCTTCAAACCGCGTTTGGATTCCGCCCCACCTTCTCGATTAACTTCGGTGGCTAGTTCAAACAAAACGGACAACGCAACCGGCGTGTTGAGATCATCGTCCATCGCAGTTTGAAAACGCTCAACATGCTCACTTGATACCGAACGACTAGCATCGGCACCTACACCACGTAGCGCTGTATATAAACGCCTTAATGATGCACGTGCATTATCTAACTGTGAATGTGAATAATTAAGTGGGCTGCGATAGTGCCCTGACATCAAAAAGAAACGCAGCTCTTCGCCGGAGTATGATTTGAGCACTTCTCGCACGGTAAAAAAGTTATGCAAAGATTTAGACATCTTCTCGTCATCCACTTGCACTAAACCGTTATGCATCCAATATCGCGCAAACGACTTACCGGTTACCGCTTCTGTTTGGGCTATTTCGTTTTCATGATGTGGGAATTGCAAATCAGCGCCGCCGCCATGGATATCAATCTCTTCACCAAGCAGTTCCATTGCCATGGCTGAACATTCGATATGCCAACCGGGCCGGCCAGGCCCCCAATCGGAATCCCAGGCGGGTTCATCTGCCTTAGATGCTTTCCACAAAACAAAATCCAATGGGTCACGTTTGCTGTTATCCACAGCCACGCGCTCGCCTGCGCGCAAATCTTCGACCTTCCGGCCTGATAATTTGCCGTATTCGGGAAAGCTGGACACGGCGTAATACACATCACCATTATCTGCTGGGTACGCCATGCCTTTATCTATAAGCGTCTTTATAAGGGAATGCATGCGTTCGATAGTGTTGGTTGCGCGCGGCTCGTGTGTAGGGCTAAGCAGGAGCAAACTGGCCTCATCTTGGTGCATGGCCTCGATATAGCGTTCGGTTAGATCATTAATGGATTCACCGTTTTCTGCTGCCCGATTGATGATCTTGTCATCAATATCGGTGATGTTGCGCACGTACGTGACGTCGTAATCACTGGCCTGTAGGTGCCTAAACAGCACGTCAAACGCCACCAACAGGCGAGCGTGGCCAACATGGCACAGATCATAAATTGTGATGCCGCACACATACATAGATACCTTTCCGGGCACTAACGGCTTAAAGGCTTCTTTCTTTCTACTTAGCGTGTTGTGGAGGTGCAGCATTTACGACTCGGGTATGTGATTAGTTTTGAACCAAGTTACGGCTCAAATTAGGATCAATAGGTGGAACTGTAGCAGATTACCCGATGGTTACCGGTGTCTGCGTTTGGCATAATACCCGCTAGAATTAACCCCGACTCCTTGGCATTACTAAAATCGGACGCCGTCATGCGCTTCAGCCCAATTCTATTCATCCTTGCAACACTGCTTACTTCGAGCCTTTCAAGCCAAGTGCTTGCTGACCCACCTGTGGTCGAGCTCAAAACCAGCGAAGGTATGTTGCTGCTCGAACTCGAACCTGAATTAGCACCCACCACCGTGGCTAACTTTCTCGACTACGTAGAAGATGGTTTTTACAATGGCACGATCTTCCATCGTGTTATCGATGGCTTCATGATTCAAGGCGGTGGTTTTACTGCTGACTATCAACGCAAGGAAACCCGCAAACCCATTATTAATGAAGCAAACAACGGCTTACGCAATCAGCGATACACCATCGCTATGGCACGCACTAACGCACCTCATTCGGCTACAGCGCAGTTCTTTATCAACAGTGAAGACAACAACAACCTTGATCACACCGGCACCACTGTACGCGGTTGGGGTTACACCGTTTTCGGTCGTGTTATTGATGGCCACGATGTGGTTGATCAAATTGGGCAAGCACCCACTGGCCCAGGCGGCCCATTTAGCCGAGACGCGCCACGCTCAAAAATCATCATAGAGAGCGCTATTTGGTTAAAACCAGGCGAGGAAGAAGCAGAAGATGCGGCCCCAGCTGCACCGGCTCTGGTTAATCCAGATGATGCTGAACCTGTGAGCAAAGCCTTAGAACAATCAGGCGCACTAGCCATCCAGTAAGCCTATTGCTGGTAAACTGGCGTTTTTACTAATAGCGTCGATACCAGCAATGAAAGCCACACTAAAAACAAACAAGGGCACAATCGTGCTCGAGCTCGATACCGCAGCGGCTCCTTTAACTTGCGCCAACTTCAAGCAGTACGCTGATGATGGCCATTTTGATAACACTATTTTCCATCGCGTTATCCCTAATTTCATGATTCAGGGCGGCGGTTTCGATGCTGATATGAATCAAAAGCCAACACGTGAAAACATTAAAAACGAAGCGGCTAACGGCTTGCTTAACGCGGTTGGCACAATCGCCATGGCCCGTACGCCAGACCCACATTCAGCTAGCTCGCAGTTTTTTATTAACCTAAACGACAACGATTTCCTCAACTTTAAAGATGATTCGCAAGCCGGTTTTGGTTATTGCGTATTTGGAAAAACAGTTGAAGGTATGGATGCAGTGAATGCGATTGCCGCAGTTGCTACGGGTAACGTCGGCGGCCACGGCGACGTACCAACAGAAACGGTATTAATTGAATCAATTACTGTTGAATAAGCATCGCCGTACTACAAGCGTCCATTAGCGAACCCTCGCAATGACAAACGCCAACCTTGCAGCATCTGCTGATCAGCCCATCTTGCTGATCAGCGATCTGCATCTGGCGCCTGAACGGCCAGCCACAATCGAGTTGGCTCATCGATACCTAAAGCATGCGCACGGTGCTAGCGCGTTGTTTATCATCGGCGATTTATTTGAATACTGGTTAGGCGATGACGCCATCGACCCCGCCATGCAATCAACAATCGATGCGCTTCATGCAGTGAGTCAATCCGGCACTGCAGTGTATTTAATGCACGGCAATCGCGACTTTTTGTTGGGCGAGCAATTCGCTACGCAGATTGGCGCGACCTTAATTCGCGATGATGAAATTGTATTTAACCTGAATGACCAAGCCGTCACGCTTTTGCACGGCGACACACTCTGCACTGATGATCACGGTTATCAACAATTGCGCAACCTACTTCGCGCACCTGCTTGGCAACAAGACTTTTTATCTAAAACGGTACCCGAACGAATAGAGATGGCTGCGCAACTACGCGAGAAAAGCCGCGAAGCGGTTGCTGATAAATCTATGGAGATTATGGACGTTAACCCGCAAGCGGTTAGCTCAGCTTTTGAAAAACATAAAACGCCTTTGATGATTCATGGCCATACACATCGCCCGCAAGATCACACCGGCACGCAACGCCGAATGGTTTTGGGTGATTGGCATGATGATCATGCAATGGTTGGGCGCTTCGATGGTGTTGAGTTTGTGTTGGAGAAGTTTTCGGGTTAGTTCTCACACTGTCATCCCCGCGTAGGCGGGGATGACCAGACAATAGTTTTCGTTTAAACCCCATAAAGAATTGATTGTTTGTGCCAGCAGCCTCTCTGCCGCTAACATACCCATCTATTATCAATTATATAAAGGGCGCAAGTACATGAGCTTTTTTAAACGTATCATCAACACCTTGCAACGTAGCAAGCAAAGAGAAGCACTTTACTTCCTAGAAGGCATGTCAGAGCGCCAGCTTATTGATTGTGGTTTCTCACCTATGCTTGTGTCACAAGGGCTAAAAGCTTGGCCTTGGCGTATTGATAGCATTACGCCTGACACTTCTACTTTAGAGAACATACTAAATACAGAAGAGCGCAACGTTGAACAGTTGAATCGTTACTCGGATGTTGAGTTAGCTGACCTTGGTATCCGTCGCGGTATGATTAGTGACGCAGTGCGAAATGGCCGGGCTGGCATTGATGAAACTGAGATAAGTGAAGCGGCTTAGAAACATTTTGGTCATGGTGTCATCCTGCCATAGTGTCATCCCCGCGCAGGCGGGGATGACAATTCCACTGGATGAGGATATCTCCAAATGACAGTAGCGCGGTATGACTAGGCTTGATTCCTTCGTCGTCTACGCAATCCCAACGCTATCAAAACGGCAAAACTACTTGCCAAGCCTTGTGCACCAAGGCCAAATAATCCATCGCTAGAATCATCTTCAGTAGCACCTACCTGAACTGGCTGGTAATTAGCTTGTACAGTTACTTCAGGCATTGCATCAGCCGACGTACGTTCAATTCGATAAGTGAATTCCTGTTGTAGTACTTCAGGCGGGGCAACTATCGGAATATCAGAATTACCAATCATCACCACTTCGCCATCGCGACCAGTTCCGGCACCCAGTGTTAAGCTCCATTCAGTGCCGTTGTCGCCACAGCTTGCCTGCAAAACAGCGTTACGACTAAGAGGTTGATCCGGCATATCGGCATTGAATGTAAAAGTTGGGTCCAACGTCATTTCATCAGCCGACAAGGTAGTGTAGAGTCTGGTCAAATAACTGCCTTCAGTCAGTAGCGCATTGCTAGCGCGAACAGGCTCTATTTGCGTACTGACAATAACGCTTCGTAATTCTGTGCGGGCAGTCGCCAATTGCTCCGCTGTAAATTCAGATTGCAGCGAAAACTGATCGAAATAAATATTAGTATCTTGACCTGCTCGAAGAGGCAATAAATTTTGCAATGCAGTTAATACAGTGGGTGCTTGAAACCGCCCTGCTGCTTGAGCGATAAACGACGCATCGTTATCATCGACATCAATAGAATTCAACGCGCCATCCAATTCATTTGCCGAAAACAAAAATCCCGTTATTGAACCATCAATTCTTCCCGCTAGATCAGTTGCAAAACCCTGCCCTCCAGCTTCATTCATCGCATCCGTTATCAATGATTGGTAACTAGCGTAGGCATTACGTGATCCGGCAAACCAATTTAAGTGTGTGTAGTTTGGGATAACATGAGCGTAATTATCAGGTACAGCTCGAGCATCTTTCACCACCCATACCAACACACCCATGTCGTCTTGGGCTGCGATCGATGTTAAACGAATGGGTATCATCGGCTGGTCACTTTTGTACTTCATGATCAGTGGTTGAATACTTCCGCTGCTCTCCCCGCTGCGTAATTTAACCGCAACAAATTGCATACCCTCAAGCACGTACGGCTCAATAAGCTCTCGACCACGATCAGACAAATCATAGTTGTTGTCAGTTAACCAAATGGCTAAATCGTCTGGGTTTTCACTGCTTACCACTTGAATTTCAAATGGGCCCACAGAGAGAGTCTGTTCGATAGTGACGCCGCCTTCCGCATCGACAAAGGCGTCCGCCACCGATACCCCACCGGTTGTGGAGCCCGTCGTTCCGTCGTCAGCGGCACATTCGTTACCGCGACGCTCCAGAAAAAATTGCGGTCGAGTCGCAAACTCGAGTTGATCAAAAGTGGAATCAGAGCCAACAGATATTTCGGGTGCACTGGGTACTGGCACAATCCAACTAAATCTTTCCGCATCGCCTTCGTAAAGAATTCTCACCATCGCGGTGATGCTGTCCCCCTCTTGTTTGAAAACAATTTGTTCACCCGCCTGGTCAATCGGTAGGGTTTCGCAAAAGAAGCCACCGCAAGCCGTGGCGATGTTCGGGCTAAGTGCAACAATTAACGCAATAGTAGAAAAACTAAGTCGGAAGACGCGCATGATTGATCCCTCATGGATAAATACGTTTGGGAATTATATCCCAATTAGATTAAATTGCAAATCAAACGGTCGTTTTGGCTTTTGGGAGCTGTGTTGTTGTGCAGTTTTTGTCATCCCCGCGAAGGCGGGGATGACTAAAGCGCGGCTTTAAACTCTTTCTCCATCTCCCTGATAATCGCCATCTCATCCACCGTAAAGCCTGCTTGCAGCCTTGCTTCATCGTTATAAGGGCTATGGAGGTAGGCGCTATTAACACCCTTTAATAAATCTTGAAACACGGCTAGGCCATCAAGCTTGCGCTGATCAACTAAGTACCGAAACCATCGGTTACCGACTTCTACGTGTGTGATTTCATCTGTATAGATGCGTTGCAAAATAGCTGCGCTAATATCATCTTTTTGATGCGCGAGCTTTTTGATCATCGGTGGGGACACATCTAACCCGCGTGCTTCTAATAAGCGAGGCACTAAAGCCATGCGCACCAACACGTCATGATCAGTACGCCGTGCCATCTGCCACAAGCCGGCATGTGCCGGGAAATCCCCGTAGTCGGCACCAAGTGATTGCAATCGTTCACGCACCATATTGAAATGGATTGCTTCATCGTTCGCAACCTTCAACCAATCAGTAACGTAAAGCACCGGCATATCTCTAAAGCGATAGACGGCATCTAGAGCAAGATTGATTGCATTGAATTCGATATGCGCCAGCGAATGCAATAAAGCAATCCGCCCTTCAAGGGTACCGATGCCTCGCCTTGCTACCTTACGTGCTTCAATAAGTTCGGGCTTATCAGGTTGCCCCGCAACATCAAGCTTGCGCACAAGTGATTGGCTATTTTCGCTCAGTTGCTGTTGCTGGTCGTTAGCGGATGTGTCGAGCCATTGCGCATATAACGACTGAGTCAGCTCGGTCTTACGTGCAGGGTCACGCTCCAACAAAGCCATTTCGCTTAGATAAAACCAATCGGTACTCACCGGTGATTGCTCATCGCACTTAACTTAGCTGTCGGTAGATACCGGTAGCTGCATCGATTCAAACATCGAACGGCTATTTAATGGGCGCGAACCTAGCTGCTGCCCGATAAGCGCGCGCATAACGTGCTTAGCTTCTTTGAGTATGTCGGGGTTAGATACATCTTGTGCGGCTAGCGCCAACAATGTTCGCCCGCTTACTGGGATGCCATGATCAGTAGTAAAACCATCAGAGTGCAATTGTGTGGCCGCGGCCAGATCTTTCTCTTTTGGACGAGCAAGTACTGATAGATCTTCAGCCTGTTTTTGTAAAACCGCTTTGGCATTGGCTGGGTAAAAAAGATACTTCTCGTTTACATCTAGCGCCGCACCCGTTGATTCACAGGCTGCAAGGTCAGGCATTAAACCAATACCTTCAAGTAACTGTAGTTCGAACGCGCGTAACGTAGGCTCTGGAGGCTCATCAGCTGAGAGCTGTGCAAGCGCCAAGGCGTAATGCGCGAACACACTAGGCTGAGGCTGTGCGCGCGGCAACAATCGTACTAGGAGCTCGTTAAGGTAATAAGCACAGGCCATTTGGTTATGACTAAGAACATTCTCCGCACCTGATTCTTCAATGCCCGTTAATAGGCGAGGATCGTCTTTACTGATCCATGAAATCAACAATGGCCTAAACGGCTGATACAAAGCACGGGCATTGGGTTTTGCTTTACGCGCCCCCTTAGCCAATAAATTAATCTTGCCTTGCTCCAGAGTAAAAAAATCAACTTGAAAACTGGTGTCACGATGCACTTGATAGTGCAATAGGTACGCTGCTTGTGCCGTGACAGCTTGATCACTCATGCGGGTTGTACCCTAGGCTACGCAGTGCTCGTTCGTCATCTGCCCAACCATCTTTTACGCGTACCCATAACTGCAAAAACACTTTGCAATCGAATAATGATTCTAGCGAGACTCTTGCTCGAGTACCCACCTCTTTTAACTTTTCCCCGCCTTTACCGATCACGATGCCTTTTTGGCTGTTCTTCTCTACAAAGATTACTGCACCAATACGAATCAGATCAGCTGATTGTTCGTACTGCTCAATATCCACTGATAGGGAATACGGTAACTCAGCTGAAAGTAGGCGCGTGAGTTGTTCACGTACTGACTCTGCCGCCAAGAAACGCGATGATCGATCGGTGAGTTCGTCCTCGTCATAATGAAACTCTCCTTCTGGAATATGTTTGGCTACCGCCTCCTCTAAGCCATCAATGCCACTGCCATTTTTGGCTGACACAATTAGCACATCTTGTAGTTTGTCATGCCTGGGGAGTTTTTCAATAAACGGGAGTAGCTCATCCTTTTGCTTAACCAAATCAACCTTATTGATCACTAAATAAAAAGGCACGCCAGTTTGAGATACTAAATCATAGGCGCGTTGATCATCTGCGTTCCAGACTCCCGCCTGAACTAGTAACAATACTAGGTCGACATCGTAGAGCGCAGTTGATGCAGTACGATTGAGCACTTGATTAAGAGCGCGCTTACCTTGAGTGTGGATACCCGGTGTATCGACATACACCACTTGCAGATCGCCCTCGGTTTTTATGCCGTGGATACGATGGCGCGTGGTTTGCGGCTTGTGTGCAGTGATACTGAGTTTTTGCCCAACCAAATGGTTAAGCAGAGTCGATTTACCGACATTAGGCCGCCCAGCTATGGATACGGTACCGCATTGAGTCATGAAGGATGTTGGCCAGCAAAACGAGTAGTCTACTCAAACTTCGCCCTACCGTGTTTCGAATTTTCCTGAACTAGCTACTGAGCCGCTCTAACATGGTCTGAGCGGCGGTTTGCTCCGCTTTGCGACGGCTTGTGGCGGTAGCGGTTGTGCGCTGGTTTTGGGCCTTAACAACGCACTCCACCGTAAAACTGAGGTTGTGATCTTGACCGGTTTTCTCGATGACATTATATACCGGCAAGGCATGGCCATCACCTTGGAGGAATTCCTGCAGCCGGGTTTTGGAGTCTTTAAGGGTTTCCGCTGAAGGTAAGTTGACCAATCGTTTGCTATACAGGCGCACCACCAGTGCGCGAGCCGCTTCAAAACCTGCATCACGCAGCGTGGCACCAATGATGGATTCCACCACATCGGCGAGGATTGAATCGCGATCAAAGCCGCCACTTTTGAGCTCACCTGAACCCATTAAAAGGAAATCGCCCAACTGGTATTCGCGCGCGATCTCAGCAAGCGTTGAACCGCGTACTAGTGATGCACGCAATCGACTCAGGTCACCTTCATCAAGATCACTATGCGCACGATGCAATTCATCTGCGATAACAAAGTTGAGTAGGCTGTCGCCTAGGTATTCGAGACGTTCGTAGTTGGGAGTGCCGTAAGAGCGATGGGATAATGCCTCACGTAAAAGGGCCTGATCAGTAAAGTTCAGGCCCAGTTGTTTGCAAAGTCGTTGCAGCGCGTTCATAGGGCCGCATCACTTAAATTGAAACTAGCTATATTGAGGCTAGTGCATCGTGTTGGAGTGCTTATTTGTCGCCGTTGACTGTTTTGTTGAACACAGTCACCACGTCGATATTGAAAAGCAAATTGACACGCTTTTCGTAATTGACTGTAACCAAATAGCCCTTGTTGCCATCTTTTTGCAAGTCGATCGTGTCTTTGGCTTTTAGGTCCCATAAGCTATTAGTGTGAAATGCTCCATCGATGTGTTTTACCACCTTACTCTTTGTACCGCGCATTAGATCATCATTTTTAGTTAGGTCTGATGCGATCTTTTTAACTGTCAAGTATTCCATGTAGTACGGACCAATCTTGAAACCCGCCAATGCTATAAACACCACGACTGACACTATAGCTAAAACTGAGGCAAACGACAGTCCTTGCTGCTTGTTCGCCAATTTTACACCACGGCCGCCATTGTAATTCTTGGTCATCTAATTTTATCCCCTAGACGGTCCCAAAGGACTCCGTCACTCCAATGCATCCAAACATATTTAGCCTTACCGACCAAATTTGCCTCGGGGACGAATCCCCAGACGCGACCGTCGTTGCTATTGTCTCGGTTATCGCCAACCATAAAATAATGCCCTTCCGGCACCACCCATTTACCTGATTGGCTTCTCGAGCGTTCGTGTTGCAAGATTTCGTGCAGCACGGATCCTAGCTGCTCCTCTCGGAGCGCGACTCCTGAACTTATGGCGTCCGTTCCGGGGAGAACATAAGGCTGTTCTGGTGAAATGTTGATTACTTCGTCATTTATGGTGAATATTTTGTTCTCATACACGATTGTGTCGCCTGGTAGCCCCACTACGCGCTTGATGTAATCCACCCTTGGATCGGCTGGAAACCGAAAAACAGCCACGTCACCACGCTCTGGCGAGCCCGTATCGAGGATTTTGGTGTGTATAACTGGCAGGCGTACGCCGTAGCTAAACTTACTCACCAAGATAAAATCACCTACAAGTAAAGTGGGCTTCATTGAGCCGCTGGGTATTTTGAACGGCTCGAACAAAAACGATCGCAAGATCAGCACGATGAGCAGCACAGGAAAAAACGAACGAGCGTAGTCAACAAGAAGAGGTGGACTCATGTCAGCAGAGTACTTTCGGCCAAGTAGCACCGAATCAATAAACCAGATCAAACCACTGATCGCGGTGCCAATCACTAGCACCAGCGGAAAGTTCACAGTAGACATAAAATCGGACATGCTTAGTTTCTCTCCACCTTAAGCACAGCAAGAAAAGCTTCTTGCGGAATCTCAACACTGCCGACCTGCTTCATTCGGCGTTTACCAGCTTTCTGTTTTTCAAGTAACTTGCGTTTACGCGATACGTCACCGCCATAACATTTAGCGGTTACATTTTTGCGCAAGGCTTTTATCGAGCTGCGCGAAATAATATGGGACCCAATGGCTGCCTGTACGGCAATTTCAAACTGCTGCCTAGGGATAATATCTTTCATGCGTTCAACCAAGTCACGCCCGCGCGCTAATGACCTATCTTTATGAATAATGCTGGCCAAGGCATCGACCTTGTCACCATTAATGAGGATATCGACCTTAACTAGATTGGCCTGTTGGAAACGCACAAACTCATAATCGAACGATGCATAACCACGGCTGCATGATTTAAGCCTGTCGAAAAAGTCGAGTACCACTTCACTTAACGGTAGTTCGTAGGTCATCGATACTTGCCGACCAAGGTATTGCATATTGGTTTGCACGCCACGTTTTTCGATACACAACTTAATGACTTCGCCAACGTATTCTTGTGGCAGCAATAAATTTGCTCTAATAATCGGTTCGCGAATCTCGGCGATGTTATTGATAACAGGCAAACCCGATGGGTTGTGTATATAGGTAATTTCATCTCTGGTGCTAAGTATCTCGTACACAACGGTTGGCGCTGTTGAGATTAGGTCAAGGTTGTACTCTCGCTCAAGTCGTTCTTGGACGATCTCCATGTGCAGCATGCCCAAAAAGCCACAGCGAAAGCCAAAGCCGAGCGCTGTTGAGGTTTCAGGTTCAAAGTGCAAGGCCGCATCATTTAACCGTAGCTTTTGCAGCGCTTCACGAAAGTTCTCGTAGTCGTCGCTGTCAATTGGGTACATACCCGCAAATACACGTGGTTGCACTGTTTTAAAATCAGGCAAGGCTTCAGCTGCCGGCTTGTTAGCTAGCGTTATTGTGTCACCCACTCGTGCCGCTTCGATCTCTTTGATACCCGCGATAATAAAACCCACCTCGCCTGCACGCAGATGTTTCAGCGGCGTGCGTTTTGGGGTAAACACGCCCACGGTGTCTGCTTGAAAATCTCGCCCGGTAGACATGATGCGAATTTTTTCACGTGTGTTAATGGTGCCTTGCACTACTCGTACAAGCGTTATAACACCCACAAAATTATCAAACCAAGAGTCGATAATGAGCGCCTGCAACGGCGCATCAGGATCACCTTCAGGTGGAGGGATTTTTTCTACAATCTGCTCTAGTACGTCTTCCACCCCCACACCCGTCTTTGCACTGATGTGAACAGCCTCATGAGCATCGACACCGATAACCTCTTCTATCTCATCCACCACACGTTCAGGATCAGCATTGGGAAGATCGATTTTGTTTAAGACGGTGAGCACTTCGAGATCTTGCTCGATGGCGGTATAACAGTTAGCCACACTTTGTGCTTCGACACCTTGAGAAGCATCAACCACCAACAACGCACCTTCACAAGCGGAAAGTGAACGGGATACTTCATAAGAAAAATCAACATGGCCCGGCGTATCGATAAAATTCAGATGATACGTTTCACCATTACGAGCTTTGTAATCCAAGGAGACGGCCTGAGCCTTTATCGTGATACCACGCTCCTGCTCGATATCCATTGAGTCGAGTACCTGCGCCGACATCTCGCGATCAGTCAAGCCACCGCATACTTGGATGAACCGGTCGGCCAAAGTGGACTTACCGTGATCGATATGCGCGATGATAGAAAAGTTACGAATATTCTGCTGCATGTGAGAATTCTGGGCCACTGGGCCCGTGAACAAAGTGACTGGATAGGTTTAGGGTTCGACTACGCTATTGTAGCCTGCCAAGGCCTGTTGCACCGATTTGAGATCAAGAAAGTACCGACAGAGCTCAGTCTCACCCAGTTTCAGTACCGGCACCAGCTCGTTATATTCGGCCCTGAGGGCTGGGTCAGCATCAATATCCACCCGCTTCAGCTGATAGCTAGCTGGGTCAAGTAACTCGCCCAGCAATTCCTGCATTTCTTCACACAGGTGACAGCCATCACGAAAATAGAGCGTTAGCGTAGCGACTCGCCCCATTTAATCGAGCTTGAGTGCCAAGAATACAGGGCCCTGCTCACGCTGCACTAGGACGGCAACCGAGCCACCGCTGCTTAGCTCTTTTACTACTTGATTGAATTCCCTTGGCGTGTCCACTGCTTTATTATCAACCATTAGCAACACATCGCCAGGCACAATCCCAGCCGTATCGCCAGGGCCGCCCTCGACCACCTGAGACACCACAACACCGCCTTTATCGATATTGAGGCGCTCACGCGTTGAATCATCGAGACGATCAACCTCTAGAGCCAATAAGTTATCGGTCGCTTTTGGCGCTTGGCTGGATGTGCGGATTTCGTTGTTACCGGGTAACTCACCAATATTGACGATCAACTCCACACTTTTTCCATCACGAACCACGCGTAAACGTGCATCTTGATTAGCGCTGATGCGCCCAACCATTGGAGGTAGGGACGAAGAACGTTCAATACGATTATTTTCAAAATGCGTAATAACATCACCTACTTCTAGTGATGAGTTTGATGCTGGGCTGTCAGGCAATATACTGCTCACCAATGCACCGTGTGCCGTGCGCATACCAAATGACTCGGCTAGTTCCATCGTCACTTCTTGAATAATCACACCTAACCAACCGCGAGATACTCGGCCATTCCTACGCAATTGATTGGCAACATCCATGGCGAGTTCGATCGGAATCGCGAACGACAAACCCATAAAGCTACCAGTACGGCTATAGATTTGACTGTTGATACCAATCACTTCACCGTTAAGGTTAAATAGTGGCCCACCAGAATTACCAGGATTGATTGCAACATCAGTTTGAATGAAAGGGACATAGCTTTCGCTCGGCAATGATCGGCCCGTCGCGCTAACAATGCCAGCAGTTACCGAAAAATCAAATCCAAAAGGCGAGCCAATAGCCAGTACCCATTCGCCTACTTGTAGCTCATCGCTATTACCAATGCTAACCACCGGTAAATCTTTTGCATTGAGCTTAAGCACGGCCACATCTGAACGTGGATCGGTGCCCACAACCGTTGCCACTAATTGGCGACGATCGTGCAAACTCACAATGACTTCATCAGCGTTTTCTACAACGTGGTTGTTCGTTAAAACATAACCATCTGCTGAAATTATAAAGCCCGAACCCAGCCCATCACCTTCAAATGGTTGTTGCTGAGGTTGGTCTTCTTTGAATCGTTTAATCAGATCATCAAGCGGATTACCTTCGCCATCCTCTGATGGTTTGGCATCAACCGTGGTACGCGCTCTTTGCCGCGTACTGATATTGACAACCGCTTCGTGATTTTTCTTAACCAGCGTGGTGAAATCGGGCAAGTTGCCAGATAGGGCGTAGGCTGGTTGGCTTAAACCAAAGATTGCAAAAACTGCAATCGCTGAAGCCAACATGGCTTTAGAAGAAACAAGCTTTAAGATCTTATTCATTTAACCATCCGCAGAGGTTGTTGCTCACCGTTGAGCTGTCTACTGATACGAGGGTTTAACCCTGCTAAACCAGTGGCGTGTTGTTCACAATTGTATGACGGATAAGCAAATATCCCTCCTACAAAACCGAAAATAGCCCCGAGGCTTGGCAATAATTGGCTATCGGTAGACAATTGGCTGGCTATGGCACCACCCGCCACTGCGCCCGCTAACAACCCCATTATCGGCAGTAAATACGCGCTATACACGCGCATCTTGTTGAAAATTGAAACATCCAAGAGTATTTCGACGCGATCACCGACCGCTAATTGGGCAGTGTATTCGCACTGAACCGAGGTTGGGGCTTGCACATCAGGTTCGCGTGGCAGCAGGCGAATTGCGCAGCCTTCACCTTTTTCGCATCGACTACAACTTAAATCATCGAGCTGTACTTGCGCCAAACTATTGGTGAGACCAACAACACAGCCAGTGCGGATCACAGCCTTACTCTTTTAGTTTGAGTCGAGCTGCTTCCGCTATGGATTTCACCGCTTCCATCGGCACTTCACCTACAGCTGTCACGAAGCCGTTTTCTAAACTTAGGCTAAATGCGTTCATTGCACCCATGCTGGAATGCCCCATCAAGCTTTTGTCTTGATCAGCTTTCATCACGTGTTCCACATACACTGAAACAGATGACATACCGTCGGATAACATCACATGTGAAACGGGGCCATCGTTAATAGGCATCGGGCGGTATTGTTCGGATATTTTTGAATAGCCAATTGGCAAGTTTTCAAATTGAACACGATCAGGTTGCTCTGCTGGTGCTACCGCTTTTGGCTCGCGCCAACTAACTTGGTTTTCAGATACCCTGGTTTTAAATAATGCCCCGTCTATTTTTTGTGGGTACGCAATGGATGTAAACATCACTTGCTCAATTGCCTTATTATTTTGATCGAACAGCATTGATCGCAACAACATGCTGCTTTCTTTATCTACCCACAAACGATAACCGTATCGGTATTCATCTCGTGGTTGAATTTCGAGAACGTGAGTGTCAACTCCTGCAACGCGATCGCTATCAACTAGTGCCAGCTGATACACCTCATTATCTGCAATTGCAGCATCAAGTGTTGGTAAGGGGTTACGCGGTTTTGACTGACTCACTACAACAGATTGGCTATCGGGCCAAATGCATGTGACTAAGGAATGAGTACGGATAACCTCGCGTGCTTCGCCATTCAGCGAAAGCATGTGTTCAAGCTCACCTCGGTTATCAGAACCATGGACAATACTCATCGACTCGACATTGTCGCCAGCGATATGCACAAACGTACCCTTGTAGTTAAGGGTTTTAAGCGCTGTGGTCATTTTCTCTAGCAACTGCTCAGCAGTTGGCAGTTCGCCACACCAAGCAAACGGACTAACAAGCGCCAAACTTAAAACAAGTGAGCTACGGATTAACATGCTTATTGACCAGATGCCTGACTAGTGTTGATGCCGTCATACCCCACCAAACGCGAGTATGGCAGCATGCCTTGAAGGCTAGTCGTTGGTGAATGCTCAATGTGCTGAGCCATAAACATGTTTAATCGTTCTTCTTGCATTGCATTGCGTTCAGTGGGGCTATTTGCTGACGCATCAGTTGCAGATTTGACCCAATAGGTGCCACGGTTAGCCACGAGTTCGATTTGTGGCAAAACTTGCCCTGGAAGAGCTGGTGAAACTTGAGCTGCCGGCAACGCTGCGATGGCTTGTGGTTGATCGCCATTATCAGCCTGCTTCATAAAATTAAGGCCAAAAACGGTCGCTAATGCCACACTAGCGGCAACGGCTAAACCGCCGAATGCAGCATGTCGTTTTACCGGTGCCGGCTGATCAATGACGGTATTGGTAGAATCAGAGACAGGTGCGGCGGCGGCTGGCGTTCTAGCTGCGGTTGATTCGTGGTTCATGCCACCAACCAGGTCGGTACCGATTGGCGTGACATTTGAGTGAGCGGGCTCGTTCTCTAGAGCCGCCCAAACTCGCGATGCAATATCGGTATCCACTTTAACTGCTTCATTTTTCATGACATCACGAGCTAAATGGTAGCGCGCCCATGTTGCTTTGAGCTCCTCATCGCTGCATAAATCAGAGATTCGAGCTTGCGAGTCAATATTCTGCCACTCGCCATCCATTAACTGAGACAAGGTTTCTTTATTATCTGGACCGTTCATTTTCATTCCTACTTAAATCCGGCTTTACGCCTCTTCTAACAACTAAGCGTTACAACTAATGAGCAAAGAAGCTTTAACATTAAGCTTTTTGCGATTTACCGCTTTGGTTTTCGGCAATTAGGGGTGCGAGATTGTTATCTATTGCTTCACGCGCTCTAAAGATGCGTGACCGTACTGTTCCGATTGGACATTCCATAGCTGATGCAATGTCATCGTATGACAATCCTTCAAATTCACGCAGCGTGATAGCTGTGCGCAAATCGTCTGGCAAGGATTGGATAGTTTGCTGCACCACCTGACCGATCTCATCAGTGAGGAGCTCTCGCTCTGGGGTAGCATTTTCGCGCAATGCGCCGCCACTCTCGTACTGCTCTGCATCTGCAGAATCAATGCCGGTATCCGAAATTTTGCGGCTCATCGTAACCAAATGATTTTTGGCAGTATTGATGGCAATACGGTAAAGCCATGTGTAAAACGCACTATCGCCACGGAAATTAGCTAAACCGCGGTAGGCTTTGATAAAGGCTTCCTGGGTGACGTCCTGCGACTCGTGGCTGTCATGCACATAACGCGACACGAGGTGGCCGATTTTGTGTTGGTACTTAAGGACAAGTACGTCAAACGCGGATTTATCACCGCGTTGGACACGCTGAACCAGCGCCATGTCGATGTCTTTTTCACTCAACCGTTTTTCTCCAACATGGGCTCCAGCCTGGCTACTTTTTGTTGAACCGTTGGCCACCTTGGCCAGCGAGATCGAGCTTCCGCAGGACGTCGTTTTGGTTAACGCAGTAGTTTGTTGGTAAATCATAACAGTGTTGTATCCCATACCGGGTGATTTGCAGACTTACATCAGACATTTAACGCAGGTATAGTTCAGCGACATCCTCAAAAAATTGTGTACTAGACGACACAATTTTGTATTTGATAAGGGAATTCTCATGTTATTGCCCCTAAAAGCCTCTGTAACTACGCTGCTACAGCCTAATACCAACATCTTATTGGTCGACCTACGCCCAGCAGAAGATTATGACAATGGGCACATACCCGGTGCTCTCTGGCTCGATGCGCGTCGTCTAAGCCGTACCGACAAGCCTATGGGTGGGCTGCTACCCGATGCTGAAGCTGTCAATGCGATTGCACACGACTTAGGCTTAAAGGCAGATCATCACATCGTTGCATATGATGCTGGTGGCTCAACCGCCGCCGCTCGCTTGGTATGGGTACTCAATGCTTACGGCTGGGATGCAATAAGCTGGCTTGATGGTGGGTTCGCCGCTTGGCTGGCCAGTGGTGCAGATCAAAGCCACGACAATCCAACACCGATACACGGCACAGAGGTATCACTCTCTTTTAAGGGTGACAACATCATCAACACGCCAGAATTAGTGCAACGCTTAGACAAACCCAATCTTTCAATCATTGATGTACGCAGCCACGCCGAATACGAAGGCAGTGACGTGCGAAGTGAATTTGGCGGGCACATGCCCGGCGCCGTTCACTACGAATGGACTGACATGCTGGATAAGTCACTTAACTTGCAAGCAGATGAAGACATACAACAAACACTTGATAACTTAGGGGTGAATAAAGACGACGATGTGGTGGTGTATTGCCAAACTCATCAACGCTCCGCTGTCACCTATGTCGTACTTAAAAACTTGGGTTATGAAAAGGTCATTGCGCTTGATGGCGCTTGGTCAAACTGGGGTAACGATTCATCAACTCCTAAGGTGCAAGGCAATAAACCGTCTGACTAAGGCTCATCAGTTAGCTTGATATAGTTATCGTATCGCCATTGAGCAATGGTATTGTCATCAACCGATTGCTTAACCGCACAGTTGGGCTCATGGCGATGCGAACAATTAGCAAATTTGCAATCCTGGCCAGCACGAGCAATATCAATATAGCCATGGCGCACATCCACGCTGTTTAATTCTGCAAATGTAAATTGCCTTACACCCGGCGAATCAATAATTGAACCCTCCCCCATCTCATACCAGTAGGTTACTGACGTAGTGTGAGACCCAAAGCCGGTGGCTGCGGATATCGCGCCTTCGCGTACATCGCGATCGGGTAGAAGAAACTTAATCAGCGACGATTTGCCAACTCCAGATGCGCCAACAAACGCGACGCTTTTATCTTGAAGTAAATCGAGCAAACTTTGCATACCTTCCGCGCTATCTCGACTAACGGCTAAAGAGTTATAACCCATCTGTGCATAAGCCTTTAGCATCATGTCTAATTTGCGACGCTCTGTTTGCTCGTACAAATCAATTTTATTTAAGATGATTATCGGAGAGATGCCCGTGTTTTCAGCCGCCACACAAAACTGATCAATAAGCAGTGTGTCGATACCCGGAGGATGAGCTGAGACAATAGCCAAATGCGTTAAGTTAGCAGCGAGTGGGCGCGGTTTACCACGGGCGTCTCCGCGCTGTAAAACGGTGGTTCGCTCATATAAGCGTGTGATGCGATCATCGTTGTAGTCGACAACATCGCCAGCCACCAGCATCGGTAACTTGGTTAAGGGCATAGCTCGAACCAGCTCGCCACTGTCTAGCTGCACAGCAACTGCAGCACGGAAATTAGCGATAACTCGCCCTTTCTCAGTCAAGTGATTTAGATCTTCCAATTAATGCGACTGCTTGTTAGTAACTACGCCGCTGTGGTCAGTTATTGCACTGTGAAAAATGCAATTTATCTTCATCAAATATACACAATTGCACAGAGTGTGCTTGAATACTTACAAACTGATTAATTTGGACAGCGCTCGATGCCGGTAAATGACAACAACTTGATGTGGGTAGACCTCGAAATGACAGGGCTTGAACCCGATACGGACACCGTCATCGAGATAGCCACCATTTGCACCGATGCAGATCTGAACATACTGGCAGAAGGCCCCGTCTTTGCGATCCAGACTGAGCAATCTTACCTAGACAAAATGGACGAATGGAACGTCAAACACCACAATGAATCAGGCTTAGTGGCTCGGATCAAAGACAGCAATATCTCGATGCGGGAAGCCGAGCTGCAAACATTGGCATTTATGGCTGAATGGGTGAGCCCATCAACCTCCCCGATGTGCGGAAACAGTATTTGCCAAGATAGACGCTTCATGGTGCGCACCATGCCAGAGCTAGAAGCGTTTTATCACTACCGCAACATTGATGTCAGCACCGTTAAAGAGTTAGTGCGCAGATGGCACCCGAATGATGTTGGCTTTAAAAAGAAAAACACGCACCTAGCATTAGATGATATACGCGAATCCATTGCTGAATTGCAGCATTATCGTAAGACGGTTTTTTCTATTTAAGTCATTCCCGCGCAGGCGACCTAAACTTCGCTACGCTTACTAAACGCCACCGACAAAGTACCGCCATCAGCAAATTCCAACTCGCTACCAATCGGGATACCTTGAGCAAGCTGCATAACCTTAACGTTCTCAGCTCGGGCAAGTTCGGTGATAAAGCTAGCTGTTGCTTGCCCCTCTAATGTTGGGTTCGTTGCGAGAGTGAGCTCTTTAATTTCACCTGTGGCTAAGCGCGCTTTCAGTAAATCTAAACCAAGATCCTTTGGCCCTATTCCGTCCAATGGTGATAAATGCCCGAGCAACAAAAAGTAGCGACCACGAAACGCAGTGGATTTTTCTATGGCTAACACATCAGCTGGGTTTTCGACAACACACAATAAACTGCCGTCTCGCTCCTCATCGGCGCACCACTTACACAGCTCGTGCTCTGTAAATATGCGGCATTGCGTGCAATGCTGTACTCGTTGCATTGTTTCAACTAACAGCTCACCCAGTTTAGTTGCCGCAGCTCTATCGCGTTGCAGTAAATGCAGTGCCATGCGTTGTGCCGACTTCGGCCCAACTCCTGGCAAACCACGTAAGCCTTGAATGAGATCATCGAGCAGTGAATGTTGCATGGCTTTTCGCTTTAACCGAGTGCTTAACTATTTAAAACGGTAGCTTCATGCCAGCAGGCAGTTCAATGCCACTAGTTAAGCCACTCATTTTTTCCGCCGATGCGGCCGCCAGTCTTTGCGCAGCGTCGTTCACAGCTGCGGCGATAAGATCTTCAAGCATATCTTTATCATCGCCAATCAAGCTATCGTCGATGGCAACCTTGACGAGTTCATGTGCGCCATTCATAGTGACCTTTACCAAGCCACCACCACTCTGACCATCGATGGTCATGTTGGCGATTTCCTGCTGCGCTTTTTGCATGTCTTCCTGCATTTTTTGCGCTTGCTTCATCATGTTGCCTAAGCCGCCTTTCATGATTGTCTCCAGTAATTATTATGTTGGTTATGCGTTAGTGGCGACGCTAGTCGTTTGTTTCAAGTGGCTTGACGCTGTTCTCGTCAACCTTGCCATCAACCTCTGCTAACAACTGCTGCACAAGCGGATCATCATTAATCGCAGCTTTAGCTGCAGACATAACATCGTGTTGTCGCTTCTTTTCAATTTTGGCAGGCGTGACCATGGCAGCCCCTGCAGTGCTTTTGCTGACGACAAGTTTTATTGCAGCCCCTGTGCTATCACTTAAGGCACCTTGCAAACGCTCTATAAAACGCGGGCTATCCAGATGATCAGCATCGGCATCGAGCTGCAAGTGCATTTCATTACCGCTGATGCTGGATAAGACAGAGTGCTCTGCTAATTGGCGCGGCATACCCGATATGCCTAACTTCCCAATGACACTATGCCAAGTATCGGCGTTGATAGAGTTAAGCTCTATCGGTTCAACTGGCGCAGCTTCGGCAACTGGCTCAACAGTTGTTTTTACGTCAGTCACCGCAGTATCGTTTGCAGGTGCTGCTACGGCCGGTACAGGGTCTTTAATATCTACAGCCAAACCAGCGGCAGCGGCGGCAATCATCGCAGGGCCCGAAGATGCGGCTTTTGGCGTTTCAGCCGCTGGCGCTTCAGCAATTGGGGAGGCAACCTCAGGCTCGGGTTGAGCCGCAGCGGCAACCGTTTTAACGACTTCAGCCTTACGTTTACCAGCAACGGTGGGGCCATCTTTACTAGTGGCTTGCCCCGCAGCCGGTGCCGCAATGGGATGCGAACCCGCTGTCTGCGGCGCAAATGCCAGCATGCGTAGCAACGCCATATCAAACGCTTCTCGTTGATCAGCTGCAAACGCAATATCGCGACGAGCATGCGATGCAATTTGATACATCAACTGAAGTTCATCGCCATCGACTTTATTCGCGAGTTCAACCAAACGCTGATCCGTTGGTGATTTTGCTTCACTCGCTTTGTCAGGGAGTTCGTGGAGCATTGCAACGCGATGAACAATCGATGCGAACTCGGCGAGAAGCTCACTAAAATCTGGGGCGTACTGAGCAAGCACATCAACCTGTTCAAAAAGTGGTTTTGCATCCCCGTCTTTAAGTAGCTCGAGTAAATCGATTAGTCGCTCAGCAGAGACACGGCCTAGCATCGATTCAACTTCCTCTTGTTTTACTTCGCCTTGGCCAAACGCGGCAGCTTGCTCGACCAAGCTCAGTGCGTCACGAACACTCCCCTCAGAGGCGCGAGCGATAACATCGAGTGCGGGAACTTGAAACGGGATGTTTTCCTCCGTTAGTATTTTTTGCAAATACTCCGACAAGCCTGATTGAGGCATACGCTTAAGATTAAATTGCAAACAACGCGATAAAACAGTCAGTGGCAGTTTTTGAGGGTCAGTTGTGGCCAGTAAAAACTTAACGTGCTCGGGTGGTTCTTCAAGCGTTTTTAATAAGGCGTTAAAACTGTGTGTAGAGAACATGTGCACTTCGTCAATCAGATACACTTTGTATCGACCACTTGCCGGTGCGTAGGGAACATTTTCGAGTAGCTCGCGAGTCTCTTCTACTTTGGTGCGCGAGGCGGCATCCACTTCGATTAAATCGAAGAAACGGCCAGCATCAATATCTTTGCAGGAACCACACTCACCACACGGGTTAGCGCTAATTCCTTTGGTTTCGCAATTAAGGCACTTAGCAAAGATTCGAGCGATGGTTGTTTTGCCAACGCCGCGCATGCCAGTAAATAGATAAGCATGATGCAAACGCTGGTTATCGAGCGCGTTGACCAACGCACGAAGCACGTGCTCCTGCCCGATCATGTCGTCAAATTGTTGGGGTCGCCATTTACGGGCGAGTACTTTGTAACTCATGGGCCGCTCATGTCAAAGCACTATGTCATGTCATGCAAACTTAAAATCAACCTTAAATTTGCACTTAAGAGGGTGGCATTCCGCACCAGCCGCATCCCGGCGCCCGAATCCACTGCTGCAGTTGCTCCCTTCCGGGCCTGGCTGGGTTCACAGCTTGTCGTCGCGAGAGTGCCGATACGGAACACCATAACCCGACCATTGTCTCCGGTTGAAGCCATCGCCGCAACCATAAAGTGATGATTTATCAAAAAACCACAAGCCCTGTTCAGCATCGGTGATAATCAAACACACATTCTTTCGATATCGCTAGGGCAATTCGGTGCAAGCAACCATTTTAATCGTGGAAGATGAACCCGGTATCCGTGACATGATTCGCTTGGCCCTTGAACAAAAGCAATTCCAAGTGGTCACCGCTGACTCAACCGTAACCGCCCACGAGATGCTGAAAACCACTCATATCGATGCGGCCTTGGTTGATTGGATGTTGCCAGGTGCCAACGGTATCCAACTCATCAAACAATTGCGCAAAAATGAAGCAACATCGATGTTGCCCATCGTTATGATTACAGCCAAAACTGATGATGCGGATATCAGTCAGGGCTTGGATGCTGGTGCAGATGACTACATCACTAAACCATTTTCCCCTAGAGAATTGGTATCACGCTTAAACGCACTGCTACGCCGAAGCAATCAATTTCAAGATAATAGCGCCAAGCGATTGGGCGACTTGCTTGTGGATAACCTTAAACATCGGGTGTCGGTGGCAGATACCGTCGTTGAGCTGGGCCAAATCGAATTTAAGCTGTTAGCTTATCTCATCCAGCACCCAGAACGAGTGTTCTCTCGCTCACAGCTATTGGATGCCGTCTGGGGGCCTCATAGTGACATAGAAGAACGCACCGTAGATGTGCACGTGTTGCGTTTGAGGAAGGCGCTAAAACCGGTACAACATGATTCCATAATCGAAACCGTCAGGGGTGTGGGCTATCGCCTTATGAGTAAACGTACCGACCCTGCGAAGTAGCGCCAAACCCGGTATTATCATCGCTCCTACAGCGCCCGGCATTTACATGGCCACTCTGTTACGACAAGAACTCGGTTGGTTTGTGCTCGGCTTACTAATGGCGATTATTATCGGCCTTATTGCCGAGCAAATCTTGCTCATTCCTTTGCTCTTTTGCGCCTGTTACTGCTTGTGGATGCTGGTGCGAATATCGGCCATCGTCGATTGGCTAGAAGAGGGAGCTGCTGTTAAGAAAGCGCCTCCCACTCTAGGCCTCACCGATCACATAGTGAGCCTGACTCATCGCGAGAAAAAATACAGCCGAAAACAAAAAAATCGCTATCGCACGGCCTTGGCTCAATTTAACAGCCTTGCAGCAGAGCTACCGGATGCAACTATTCTGCTCGACGAAAACAAACAAATCCGCTGGTCAAACAACGCCGCTCGCTTGTTGCTCAATATCCACCCAGAGCGCGATCGATCACAGCGTATTGATAACTTAATTCGTGACCCAGAGTTTCAAGAGTTTTTAGCGCTTCCAGAAGCCAACGAAACGGAACTGGCTGCCCCCTCTGGACGAGACGTGACATTGTACTTGCGTAAGGTCCCTTCAGGCAAAGGTATGACGGTGCTGATTGCCAGTGATATCACACAACGCGTGAAAACTCGCGAGATGCGTAAAGCCTTTGTTGCAGATGTATCACACGAATTGCGTACGCCGCTCACCGTGATCAAAGGTTACTTAGAAATTCTGCAAGGTGATAAAACGCTACCAGAAAAAACACACGAAGCACTTGATCAAGTTGCTGAGCACTCAGCTAGGATGCAGCATATCGTCGATCATCTCTTAGAGCTATCAAAGCTTGAAGGTAGCCATTTGCGCGAGCACGAAGGTGAGCCAGTGGCCGTAGCTCAGTTAATTGAATCATTGGTGAGCGGTTTACAGAACACAACAGGCAAAGATCATCACTTTGATTTGACATTGGATGATTCACTAGCCCTACTCGGTTCCGAGAACGAAGTCGTTAGCGCTTGTCATAACCTAGTGACCAATGCAGTTAACTACACGCCGGCCGGCACCCGAGTGAAAGTAGTCTGGCAGAAAGACTCCCACGGCCAGCCCACTCTGGATGTGATTGATCAAGGCGCTGGTATCGAAGCACGGCACCTGCCACGTTTAAGCGAACGCTTCTATCGAGTTGACACCGATCGATCACGCGAATCGGGCGGAACAGGGTTGGGGCTGGCAATAGTCAAACACGCGACACAACGTCACGGGGGCGAGTTATTAATTGATAGTCTGCCCGGTACGGGGTCTCATTTTTCTATCGTGTTTCCACCAAGTCGATCAATCGATTTGCGCGATGTCAGCAATTTTTAGCGTTTAACAGTTAAAAAATTGGTTAATTTTCACCCAAATCGGTGTTTATTATGCTCGTTGTCATCTGACTGTCATATTTGGTTCCGATAATTGCTACATGACATTACTAATCGGAGGATCGCACATGACAAAACGAATCACCCTAGCTAGCAGCTTATTGATCAGCCTGAGTTTGAGCGCACCCGCATTCGCTCGCGACTACATCAGCATCGTGGGGTCCTCAACGGTATACCCATTTGCAACCGTCGTCGCTGAACGATTTGGCAAAGTATCTAACTTCAACACACCTAAAATAGAAGCAACGGGTTCTGGCGGCGGCTTAAAACTGTTTTGCTCTGGTGTGGGCGTCGATACGCCAGACATCACTAACTCGTCACGCCGGATAAAATACAGCGAATATTCGCAATGCCTAGAAAATGGCGTGACTAACATCGTTGAAGTATTAATCGGCTTTGATGGTATTGCAGTCGCTAACTCGATCGAATCTGATCAATATGTATTAACCACGAAAGATCTCTATCTCGCTTTGGCCAAACAGGTGCCTAATCCTGATGGCAGTGAGACATTGGTGGAAAACCCCTACCTCACTTGGTCGCAAATTAATCCAGAACTACCGGCGAACAAAATTGAAGTACTCGGGCCTCCACCAACTTCAGGCACACGCGATGCCTTCGTCGAACTCGCTATGGACGGCGGCTGTAAGCAAATCCCATTTATCAAAGCACTCGAAAAACAAGAACGCAAAGCGGTTTGCCACACCATGCGTGAAGATGGGGCTTATGTTGAAGCTGGCGAAAACGATAATTTGATTGTGCAAAAGTTGGTCGCTAATCCCAATGCACTGGGTATTTTTGGCTTCAGCTTTTTGGAACAAAACGACGATTTAGTTCAAAGCTCGATAATAGACGGGTATGAGGCAGAATTCGACACGATTGCCGATGGCGACTACTCTATTTCTAGGCCGTTATATTTTTACGCCAAAGCGCAGCATATTGGCACAGTGCCAGGTATTAAAGAATATCTAACTGAATTCACCAGCGAACAAGCATGGGGTGAAGATGGGTACCTTGCCGACAAAGGCATGATCCCACTGGACGAAGAAACCCGTGAAAGCGCAGGCGAGCTGGCTAGATCACTTGCACCGCTAAAAATGACCGATTCAGAATAATTGTTAATAACTGACCGAATGCCATCATGACCACCACCAATTTGGTTTTGCTTTTACTCGGCCTAGGCTTGGCGACCTTCTTCTATGGTCGCCAAAAGGCTTATGTCGTATCCAAAAGTCATGGTGGTATGCGTAATATGCATTCGCTGCCGTCACAGCATGGTGTGATGGTAGCTATTTGGTGTGCGTTGCCTGCCCTACTACTCGTACTCTTTTGGAAGCTCGCTGAGCCAGCTGTAATTAGCTCCATGTTGAATAGCGTCATTCCTGCCTCAGTGATGGATGGCGGTGATAAAGCGATTGGATTGTATAAAAACGATATCGCCAATATCATTGAATCGGGTAAGGCGAGCAGCAATCCCGAAAAGCAAGTGGTTGCCGATCGTTGGGTTGCCTTGTCATCGATTAGTAGTTGGGTATTACTGGCGATTGTTTTAGCAATAGCCGCCATTGGCGCTGCCACCGCATTGCGAAAAATCTCTCCCGACACTCGTGCCCGCGTTATGGTGGAACGAGTCGTCCATTGGTTTCTCATCATATGCTCGTCTATTGCCATACTCACTACCGTTGGCATTTTGTGTTCAGTGCTATTTGAATCCTTCCGATTTTTTCAGCAGGTCAGTTTTGTTGAGTTTGTCACCGGCACTAAATGGAGTCCGCAAACCGCAATCCGAGTAGACCAAGTCGGTTCCTCAGGCTCATTCGGTGCGATACCACTCTTTACCGGCACGTTATTAATATCCGCCATTGCGATGGTGGTGGCGGTGCCTATCGGCTTATTAGCGGCTATCTACCTAGCGGAATACGCTAGTGATCGCATGCGCGCCTTCGCCAAACCCTTGCTAGAAATACTCGCCGGTATCCCTACCGTTGTCTATGGGTTCTTTGCCGCACTTACAGTCGCGCCAGCCATTCGTGAATGGGGTGAGCTGATCGGATTGTCGCCCTCTTCCGAAAGCGCATTAGCCGCAGGTGTCGTCATGGGCATTATGATTATCCCGTTCGTGTCGTCGTTATCAGATGATGTGATCACGGCCGTGCCGCAGGCGATGCGTGATGGTTCTTATGCATTAGGCGCGACGCATTCAGAAACAATCAAAAAAGTGGTTTTGCCTGCCGCACTACCCGGGGTAGTTAGCGGCATATTACTCGCCGCCTCTCGCGCAATTGGTGAAACTATGATTGTGGTGATGGCCGCTGGCTTAGCTGCCAATCTCACCGCAAACCCATTAGAGGCCGTTACCACCGTAACAGTTCAAATCGTGACACTACTAACGGGCGATCAAGAATTTGATAGTGCAAAAACATTAGCCGCATTTGCACTGGGCTTAATGTTGTTTTTTACAACCCTAGTGCTAAACATAATCGCGCTGCACGTTGTTAGGCGCTACCGAGAGCAGTATGACTGAGCCTACTGAGAGTACTAACAAGGTGGCACCACGCAAAGACAGCACCAGCATTGTCAAAAAAACATTGGCAAAACGCTACGCTGCTGAAAAACGGTTTCGTTTTTATGGTGCAGCCGCTATTGCTATGAGCCTGGCCTTCCTAGTGCTGCTGCTTGGCAGTATTTTGGTAAAAGGTTTACCCGCTTTTGTCGAGACGCACATGCTTATCGATGTAACGCTAGACAGTAAAACGCTGGGCGTTGAAGAAGGCGCAACGCAACAACAACTCAAAGCGGCTAACTACCACTCGTTAATTAAAAAATCAATGCGGGGAATGTTTCCAGAAGTCAAAAAACGTAAGGCCAAAAAGGAGCTGTATAAATTAGTCAGCACCAGTGCTGAGTATAAGGTTAGGGATCAATTGATGGCAAACCCTAGCCAACTAGGGGAAACTATTTCAGTATGGGTATTAGCCGATGATGAACTCAGCTCTTTTTATAAAACGGGCGCATTAGCTGATCGATCGAAGCTGACTCACACTCGCTTATCAGAGCAACAAATAGCCTGGGCCTCTACGCTTGAAGAACAAGGCAAGTTGCGGAAAAAATTCAACACCACATTCTTTAAAAATGGCGATTCACGTGAGCCGGAACAAGCCGGAATACGAGCTGCATTAATGGGATCAATTTTAACACTGTTGATAACCTTTCTATTGTCGTTTCCGATTGCAGTGGCGACAGCAATTTATTTAGAAGAATTTGCGCCGCAAAATCGCTGGACCGATTTGATTGAGGTCAACATCAACAATTTAGCTGCGGTTCCATCGATTGTTTTTGGCTTGCTAGGCTTGGCTGTGTTTATCAACTTCTTTGAATTACCTCGATCAGCGCCCGTGGTCGGTGGTATCGTGCTGAGCTTGATGACCTTACCCACGATTATCATCGCCAGTCGCGCAGCACTCAAGGCCGTGCCCCCTTCAATCAGAGAAGCAGGCCGAGGCCTAGGTGCAAGCCAGCTGCAGGTCGTCACCCATCACGTACTACCCTTAGCCATGCCAGGCATCCTCACCGGGACCATCATTGGCTTAGCGCAAGCCTTGGGGGAAACCGCTCCACTACTAATGATTGGCATGGTGGCATTTATTGTCGACATACCAACTTCGGTTACCGACGCCGCCACGGTGCTACCTGTGCAAGTGTTTTTATGGGCAGATAGTCCCGAGCGCGCATTTTTAGAAAAAACATCAGCGGCGATACTCGTTCTATTGGTATTTTTGATCGTAATGAACGCCGCCGCTGTATTTCTACGCAAGCATTTTGAGCGAAGATGGTAGAGGCTGACAGATAAAACTAAACTATGAATACAAAATCCAACACTTCAGCAGCAAGCGACGCTTTTGACAACCTCAAAGAAACAGTGGGTGTTGTCACTGTTGATGATCCAAAAATGTCTGCCCGCAACGTTGATGTTTTCTATGGTGAAAAACAAGCCATATATGATGTCAGCCTAGATATTGCCAATAATGAAGTCATTGCCATGATCGGGCCCTCAGGCTGCGGCAAATCCACTTTCTTGCGTTGCCTTAACCGCATGAATGATTCAATCCCGACTTGCCGCGTAACTGGCGAGATGTCACTTGATGGCGAAGATCTCTATGGCGCAGGCCTTGATCCAGTTCTACTTCGAGCGCGAGTTGGGATGGTATTTCAAAAACCCAACCCGTTTGCTAAAAGCATTTACGATAACGTAGCCTACGGGCCTCGCATTCATGGCCTAGCCTCAAACCGTGCTGAGCTAGATGACATCGTTATCAGCAGCTTACAAAAAGCAGGCTTGCATGAAGAAGTACAAGATCGTCTCGATGCACCCGGCACTAGCCTCTCCGGCGGGCAACAACAACGTCTGTGCATTGCGCGTACTATTGCAGTTAGCCCTGAGGTTATTTTAATGGATGAGCCTTGCTCTGCACTCGATCCAATTGCCACAGCTCGTATAGAAGAGCTAATTGATGAACTACGTGAAAACTACGCGATAGCCATAGTGACCCACTCAATGCAACAGGCCGCACGTGTATCACAACGCACCGCTTACTTTCATCTAGGTAAACTGGTTGAAGTAGGCAGCACTAATAATATTTTTACTAACCCACGACACGAATTAACTGAAAACTATATTACTGGTCGTTTTGGTTAGGCAAACCGGATAATTATCATGGATAAATTACATCTAGATCAGCACATCTCACAGCAGTTCAATCACGAACTCGAAGACATCCGCAACCGGGTGCTTGCAATGGGCGGTCTGGTAGAACAACAAGTCGACCAAGGCTTAACTGCCCTGCTCGAGTCGGATGGCGAACTTGGCCAACAGGTGGCTACCGCGGATTTCGAAGTCAATGCGATGGAAGTCGAAATCGACGAAGAGTGCATTCAAATTCTTGCGCGTCGTCAGCCCGCTGCGAGCGATTTACGCTTGATCGTTACTGTCATTAAGGTCATCACTGATCTGGAAAGAATTGGTGATGAGGCTGAAAAGATGGGACGATTTGCAGTTGACCTCGCTGAGGCGAATGCAGCCACGAGTTATCGCAAAGAACTTCGCCGCCTTGGTGACCTTGTTAAATCCATGTTGCGGGATGCACTGGATGCATTTGCAAGGCTTGATGTGGACGCAGCGATAAAAACGGCTGCCCGCGATGAGGATATCAATGCCGAATACCAAACCCTGCAACGCCTACTCGCTACACACTTGATGGAAGACCCAAGGCAAGTATCGCAACTATTAAAAATTACTTGGTGCGCACGAGCGCTAGAACGTATCGGTGATCATTCTGTGAATATCTGCGAGTATGTGGTGTATTTGGTTAAAGGACGAGATATTCGACATATCAACTTTGATCAGGTGCAATCAGAGTTTCTATCAAAGCCAACGTAGTGCCAGCGGCGTAAACCAACACCCGCCATTACCCAAAGCAACAACCACATCGCGCCTGTGCCAGGGAGCGTATCTTCATTGCTACCTGCTGACCCACCGATGTTATCGTTAGCACCGTTTTCAGCTGCAAGCGTGCGAGGCGTGCCCACGGTACTGACTTGCGTGTACTGACTAATCCAATCCACATATTGGCCTACATTGGTATACACACCGTAGAACAGTGCTTCTGCGCATCCACGGCCATAACTAACAATGCCCAGTTGAGCTGGCACACCCTCAAAATTAGCTATCAACGGGCCACCACTATCCCCAACACAACTATCAATGCCACCTTGGGCGAAGCCTGCGCATATTTGATTGCTCGAAATGTTGCCGTCGTATGACACGGCTGCGTTACAAACATCTCTTGAGACAATCGGAACAAGGGCGTGTCGCAGTTCATCAGGAAATAAAGGCTGCGTAGGGTCGCTATAGTCAGTAGCTCCCCAACCAGCTACCGTCGCGTTGTACCCCACTAACACATTGGCATTATCACTAAACAAGCTAACTGGCGTTTGAGACGTATTAGTTGCCAGTTCAATTAGAGCGATGTCATTCGCAATGTCTTGACTATTGTTGTTATAGCCAGGGTGTATGAAGTAGTTGCTGACAACATATTCGGTTGGGCTTTCGGTACGTAAGTTCGTAATGCCTACAACAGCTTTAAAAGAATCATTGCTGATACGGCCACCAAACTGGTCATACATGCAGTGTGCAGCCGTCATTAACCATTTATTGTTGATGACTGATGCACCGCAAAATTGTCGGTTTACCAAACTAGCCGAGCTATTGCGAACCAATGCTGATATATAAGGAAACTGACCAGCTGCGCTTTGGTCTCCGCCGATAATACGAGTCGTATTGTCGATTATGGCTACACCGGAATCATCCGCCATAGATGGCAGCGCCCAGGCCGCCGCGCAGGCGGATAGTAGAATCGTGAACTGCGCACGCTTTAGCATCCGGTGCTTTACTTTGACCAACATAGCTGACTACCTCTAACAATGTAGGTGCTATCGGCACTGGTGCAGTCATCCGCAATAGCGTTTGATGCAGTGTGAAATGCTTCGCTCTATTCTTCTACGCAATTATCAATTGCAATGCATTGCTGTGTTTTAAGGATGGGCAGGATGCATTGTAGTGTGACGCACTAGAGTCATTTTGGTACAAGCCGTTATTCAAACAACCACGGTAGGCTATCAGCTAGGCGAGTGTCACGGATTCGATACTCCACGATAGAAGCTGACTCGAGGTGCGACAGGGAGAGCTCGTCGGTACCGGATAACCAAACGGTTTCAGTTCGCTCAGTAGCATTTAAAGGGCGTTGTTTGGCATCAGGCCAACTCGTTTCAAGCGACGATTGAACGCCAGCATACGATGCAGCATCACCTTCAGCGTCTACATCAAGGCGTACCAATGTTTCATCTAAGAAGTACGTCACCACTCGCACAATGCGTGCATCGTTGAGAAGAACCGCTTCTGGCTTGTATTCGCAAATCGATAAGTTAAACGCCTTTCTAGTATTAGCTAAACTGACACCGCGCGTTTCGCAACGTGGTTCAATATTGTATTGCTGAGAGACTATTTTGCTAGCGGTGGCTTCGTTGTCACCAAGCTGAACATCGGTTAAACCGAAACGCTCATTAACACTGGTTAGTTCAACCTTAGATGGCACCGGCACTTGAGTTGTAGACATGCAAGCAGTCGCTCCTAGTAGTAAACCAAAAAACAGACAATAAGTGTGTTGTTTGCGCACGGTATTCATATACCTTAAGTTTAGCTTAGATTTGTGTGAAGCTCAGATGAGAAGCTTGAGTAAGTCGCTCGGACTAATCGCTTAAATCAAAATTTTTAACTACGACGGCTAACGCGGCGTTTTATAAACACGCCAACCATCAGCCAGAGTAAAACCCAAGTAGCACCCGAGCCAGAGCTACTGCCGGCTGAACCACCACGCTCGACGTTTTCAGGCCTGCTCGTGGTTTCGATTTGAGTGAACTGTTTTATCCAATCCGTATACCGGCCAACGTCCGTGTACAAGCCATAAAACTGTGGTAACGCACAACCATTGCCAGAACTGACTACACCCAGCTGGGTTGGAACACCATCCAGTACCGCAATCAACGGGCCGCCGCTATCACCGCTACAGGAATCGACACCGCCTTGAGCGAAACCTGCGCAGATGTGTGAGTCGTTTACCGTGCCTGCATAGGAGATAGGTGAATTACAAACCTCCTTTGACACAATCGGAATATTGGCGCTACGAAGAACTTCAGACCTCACGACTTCTTCCGAGCTGATGTACTGCTTTGCACCGTAACCAATAATCGTAGAGTTAACGCCAACCAACCCTTCAGCTGATTCATCATACAAGCTGATCGTTCTTGCACCAGGGATAACATTTGCCAACTCAATCAAGGCGATGTCATTTTCTAAAAGTTGGACATCAGCGACGTATTCAGGGTGTATATAGTAATTGGCAACGACAAGTTCTTCTGGGGATTGAGTGCGTAAATTCGTGACCCCAACTGCTACTCTAAACGACTCAGGCTCAATGCGGAAACCAAAAAAATTGAACATACAATGAGCAGCCGTAAGCAGCCATTTTTCGTTAATGATTGTCGCACCGCAAAAATGGCGACTCGTTAATGGGCCTGCACCACTACGCACCATCGTCACCACAAAAGGAAAATCACGATGAGAGGTAGGGCTACCACCGATAATTCGGGTAGTCGTGTCAATGATTCCGACGGTCGAATCATCTAAAGCGCCATTGGTTAGATCATCAGCTAATACGGGTTGCAGGCAGAGTATTGAGCATATAAACGACAACACTACATACCCAGCGCTGTCGGCCATCCTTTGCTTCATTTTGTACAACATGGTTGTCGTGGCTCCGTTTAACTGCGTACCCTGATCAGCTTTTTGATCGGCTTTGCGTGTATCTCGCTGACCAATCATCGCAGGTCAGCGCCCTATTTAGGCTGCAAGCGGCGTCTTTTTGTGCCAACTACAACACACAAGTCATGATTCTTTACGTGGATCCCCGGGCATTAGATCATAGGGGTGCATCCAACCCGGCAAAGCCTTGATTCGACTCAGCCATTCATTAACGGCTGGAAACGCTGAGAAGTCGATTGGGGTTTCGTCTTCAAAGAACAAATAGCCACACAAGGAGATATCCGCAATGGTTGGTTCATCACCAATGACAAATGCAGATTGGCTTACGCGCCTTTCAACAATCTTAAGAGCACTGACAGCGCGCTTGTGTAAAAATTCCGTTACCTCTGTTTCGCCAGTTTTAGCAAAATGCGTAAGGAACCGTAATGAAGCGATGTAACTAGTGAACTTATGGTTATCAAAAAATAACCATCTCATAATTTCACGATGCTCGGGCACACTCTGCCCGTCAAAACTTTCGAAACTTTCGGCTAAGTAATCCAAGATAACGCCACTTTGACTCAGCACTAGTTCGCCAGCTTCCAATATGGGCACTTCGCCAAACTCATTGAGCTTTAAATAGCGAGGTTCGAGATGTTCACCGTTGAAAAAATCAACAAAAACAGGCTCCCAATCAGCGCTACACAGATTTAGCATTAGCGCCGATTTGTAAGCGTTTCCTGATTGCGCAAAACAATGTAGTTTGAATTTCATGTGCGTATTGTACCCCGTGATTGGCCAGACTGACTTACAGGGCTGCATAGCAGCTCAAGAGCGCATAGTCACCGGGAATATTACCGCGTTTAGGCCACCCTTTCGCTAATTACGAAACAAGCCGTAGCTATTTTGCCAATCACTTGAGAAGTTTTGCAGATCGGGGAACACATCAGCCATATCGCTTGGCGATAGGCCCATCCAAGTGCCCAAAGCAGCACCGTATTCGTTTATCGACATGCGCGGGATTAAGCGCCCGTTACTACCGATATCTTCACTGCCGCCGATTGAAAAATCCGGCCAATCACCAATCATTTGACCACCGTTTACGGCTCCCCCCATCACCATGTAATGACCACTCCATCCGTGATCGGAGCCATTACCGTTAACCGTTAGCGTGCGTCCAAAATCGGATGCAGTGAAAGACGTGACGCTATCTTCAATATTAAGCTCGCCCAACGTTTGTTGAAAACCTGTTAAAGCAGCATCTAACTCTTGCGTAAGCTCAATCAATCGCGGTGTTTGGTAGTCGTGTGTATCCCAACCACCCATGCCAACAAAAAACACTTGCCGCTTCATGCCTAGGGCTTCGCGCCCAGCGATCATTCGCGCAACCATTCGTAGCTGTGTTGCCACTCGGCTGGTATCATCAAAAGGCGTAGCAAATGTCGGGGAATTTCGTAATACCTCACTAATCAATTGAGAACTATCCCTTGCGCGCAAAAACGAATTTGCAACAAACTGTTTTATCAGGTGCTCATCTTGAATCGCCATGATGCGAGAGATACTTTCCGCACGCGCATTGTTTCGACTTTGCCCATCACTGTTGTCCAAATAGGCCATTAGACTTGGGCCTGACTGGGGGTTAATTGATATAGGCGTGCCGATATTACCGGGTAGAAAAGCGTTACTACCATTAACCGAAAATGTGGCTGGCAGATCACTCCCGCCATTAGCTTCCATCAATAAATCAGCCATACGACCACCCCAACCTGATCCGACAATCGATGTTGGTTGGCTAGACAACCCTTTTTGCCACTGCTCTTGTTGATGATTGTGAGCAAATAGATCTGACGGTACAGCAATACTCTCGGCTTGAAAACTTGATCGAGTCACGGGTACGATCAAATTGCCGACATTCGCCACGAGCGAAAGCCGACCATTGTCATATAAATCACGTAGCCCAGGCATATTGGGATTAAAACCAACGACTGAATCGGCAGTGGGCAGCAAGGTGTCTCGTGCCAAACTTAAATCACCACGCGATTGCGCATATTCTTGATGGCCACCGGCATCGTACGGAATAAACATATTGTAGGAATCACTACCGCCATACAAAAATATACAGACCAGTGCTTTGTAATCGTTAAGTCCTGCGTAATCACCAGAAGCAGCTAAAGCCGAGCTCATAATGTTGAGCTTGCCACCCATCGCGCCCATGCCACTACCCAGTAAGGAGGCTTTGGCTGCTTGTTTTAAAAACCGACGTCGGTTTTGATTGGTATTTTTCATGGCTGTCTCACATTTGAACCAGGTAATCAGGCGAGGCCATGATTAGTGAAATGACGTCGCGCGCTGCTTGTGACCGCCCTTCGTCCGTATCATCAAACAACGCAATGTGATCAAGCAATACAGCTCGCAGAGGCGCACTCATGTTTCCGGACAGTAGTAAAATATTCAATTCGTCCAATAACTCTTCAGGCTTGTCTACTAATGCAATCTCACGTGACAGATCAAGATGAGACCATCGTTGCTGTGAGGTGTCTGGGTTTTGCAAAAAAAAGCGTTGGATTTGGGAGTTCACACGGGACGTAGTGGCTAGTATGTTGTTGTCTGTGTAGATCTCAGCCTCAGGTATCAGCAATCCCGCTTGGTACGCAGGCCCTTGCGGTGAAAAATCTGGACGAAAAAAGTTAAACACAGATGTCGCTAAAAGAGGCGCCTGTCCGATTACCCCATCAATACCAACCAGCGCAGGCGAACCCGTATTGAATGCACCGTCTACGGCATCTGTACCAGGGCGAATATTAAATGCCCGCCATAGATGAGTTAATCGCATTATCGGCTCGCGCAACTTCCCAAAGTTAGGTTGGCTCGTTGCACCGTTAAATGCTTCCTCATCAAACAGTATCGCGCGCAACACCGCCTTGAGATCACCTCGCACACCCTCGCCGTTGTCATTAAATGCTGTGGCAACACGACCAACATACGCAGGCGTTGGGTTGCTGGTTACAAACTTTTGAATTAATTGCTTACCAATGAATGGCCCAACGTTTGGATGATTAAACAAACTATCCAATGCCGCTTTTAAATCATCATTAGCCGGTGCTCCAGCGGGCGTTGTTTGGCCATTGATTAGTGTTTTCGGCCCCACGTCATGATATTCCTCGACCGGTTCCATATTTGAAATTAGATCACCACCGGTGAATAACGGCTGACTCCAGTTACGCGGATTTCGATAAGTCCAACCTGTAAAAACTCGCGCATAATTTTCGATATCCCGTTGAGTGTAAGCAGGTATGGGTTTGCCATTTAGTGTTTTGAAGGTTCCGTCAATTTCAAGCTCATGCGACCCAATCGAAAAAAGCTGCATCACTTCACGCGCAAAGTTTTCATCAGCTCGAGTATTCGTGGCCGGATCACCTCGTGCATTTTGCAACATACTCAAATACAAACCCATCACTGGGCTGAGCGTGACTTCTTCAAGTAATTCACGGTAATTACCGAAGGCATTTTCGAGTAACTTATCGTAGTAGCGAGTGACACCATACTGAGAGTTACTCAAGGAATAACCAATGTCCGAAATCACCATGATTTCACTCAATGCAAAGGCCATACGTTGACGAAGCTGATCTTCACCTAATGTCGTTTGCACCCACCAATAATTGTGACGTGGAGACCGGAAACTTCCGTTTGAGTGGGTACGAACGTAATCTAAATGAGCTGGCCCTTTGAGCGTGAACTGCTTTTCAACCCATTGTTCAATACCATCGCGAACAACCTCGTCAATGGAATCATGGGTGGGGCCGAATGTTGCTCGCGCCAATAGCTGCGATGCATTTTCAGGGGTAGCGGGTGGAATGTTGAAGCTCAGAGCGCCTGGTTGAAGTGCGCCAATGATGGTTGGCCCAGCATCCACGCTAGTGTCGTTGGTGCCGCTATTGTCGCCTGATCCTCCACCCGAACAGGCAGCCATTGATGCCACTAGTGTCACTACAGCGGTTACGATGAATGGCCTAGTCCATACCTTTTCTGGCGCTGTCAGTCGCGACTTTATCGGGCTTGCTACCATGCCTACGCTCCTGTATTCACTGGGTGTGAATAACTCTAGTCAATGATGCCGAGAAGCGCTATGGGATTTATATCCCATCATGGTGAAGTAATCCTAATTGTCCCTAAAAGATCAATTTTGGAGCTTCTACGCTACTTTGCATCTATCGGCAGCGGCGGAGCACCATTGAAATACCGAATAGCAATCTTTTTTGATCCAACAACTAAGAATGTCAGCTAATGGCCCATTCAACGTCTTCGATAGCCACATCAGCGACCGTCTCCCAACTACCTGAACCATTGTGTTCAAGCTGCAGGATTGAACGACAGCAATTATCCAAATGAGGATCGTCCCAAATCACAGACAGGGGTTGGGAAGCAAAATTCAATATGATGGATTTGATCAACACGCCATGACTGACCACTAATACATCACCGCTAGGTACTTGAGATCGAATGTGCTCTACAGCGGCCTTACCTCTTTCACTGACTTGCTTAACTGTTTCCGCGCCCGACAAGCTAAACAGCTCTGGCTGTTGTTTAAATTGTGCGTGTTCATCCGGCCATGTGTTTGGTATGTCCTCCCACATGTGAGTTTCCCATACACCCAAACCCATTTCTTTTAAGTTATCAACAAACTGAATCGGGTTTGAACGCTCTTGGCAAAGAATTTCTGCAGTTTCTCTGGTGCGTAAAAGCGGGCTAGCAAACACGGCTTTAAATTCAATATCGCGCAGAAGCTGACGAACCGATGCGGCCTGTTGGCGCCCAGTGTCGTTTAGTTCAGAATTTTGCTGGCCCTGAACTTTGCGGATTGCGTTCCAGTCGGTCTGACCATGACGTACTATATGGAGTCTTAGCATAATGACGAGTTTAGTTTATGACGATATGGGTTGATGCTGATGCCTGCCCCGGCGTGATCAGGGATATCCTGTTTAAAGCGTCGCAGCGTACAAAGATACCACTAACCTTGGTTGCTAATCATGCTCAACAAACACCCCGTACGCCATGGATCACGTTTGTACAGGTTGGATCGGGATTTGACGTCGCGGACGACGAAATTGTGAAGCGTGTACAGCCAGGTGATTTAGTGATTACGGGCGATATTCCGTTGGCCGCTGAGGTGATTGAAAAAAAGGCCCTTGCGCTTAACCCACGAGGTGAGCTGTACAATGATGAAAACATCAAGCAACGCTTAAATATGCGCGACTTTATGGAGACAATGCGTAGTAGTGGTATACAAAGTGGCGGACCGGCTGCAATGGGGCCACGTGAACGACAAGCCTTTGCTAATCAGTTGGATAAGTACTTAGCAAAGGCTACGCCTCCAAATTAACTACGCAAACTTATACGGTGCCACCTAACGAACCTTCAAGCTGAGCCATTTCTTGTCCGCCGGCCATTAAGTCCTGAAGCTCTTCTGGTGATACTTCCCCACGCGTTGCGGTGCCCAAAGTCTTACCGCGATTGAGCACGGTAAAGCGATCACCCACAGCCATGGCATGACGCACATTGTGAGTAATAAACACCACGGCAATGCCCTGCTTACGCACCGAATCTACCGTGGCCAATACGTTGGCTGTTTGTCTCACACCCAAAGCTGATGTAGGCTCATCAAGTATTAACACCTTCGCACCAAAGTGCACAGCCCTTGCAAGAGCAACCGTTTGTCGTTCACCCCCGGATAAGGTACCAACGGCTTGATCTGGGCCACGTAAGTTGATGCCCATTTTTTTCATTTCACGCATCGTGACTTCGTTAGCGTGTTCGTGATCGTAAAAACGGATACCCATGCGCTTACGGGTTGGTTCATTGCCCATAAAGAAGTTTCGTGACACCGACATAAGCGGTATCAAAGCAAGATCTTGATAAACCGTAGCGATACCTGCACTAATCGCATCTCGCGGGTCGGCAAAGGACAAAGGCTTACCTTCAAAATGAATAGTGCCACTTGTTGGTTTATGTACACCTGACATCGTTTTGATAAACGTGGATTTGCCGGCACCGTTATCGCCTAACAAACAATGGCACTCACCTGCTTGTATATCGAGTGATACGCCCGCCAACGCTATCACTGAGCCAAAGTGTTTTTCGATGTTTTCCATACGGATGATAGGTTGATCGCTCATTAGCGCTCCCCCGTTATCATGCGACGAATGTAGGTGTTAAGGATAACGGCCATGAGTAGGATCAAACCCAGAAACACTCTAAACAACGAACTCTCAACACCTGCAAAAAATAAACCCTGTTGCACCACGCCAAAAATCAATGCACCTAAGGCCGCACCAATAACCGAGCCGTAACCGCCGGTTAACAGCGCACCCCCTATAACCACAGCGATGATCGCTTCAAACTCTTTTAACAAGCCTCGATCAGCACCTGCAGAACCAAACTCCATGACTTGGCAGGTGGCAAAGACAGTTGCACAAAAAGCCGTTGTCATAAACATTAATATTTTTACGCGATTAACCGGCACACCCACATACCGTGCGGCTTGTTGATCACCACCGGCTGCAAATATCCAGTTGCCAAAACGGGTTCTCGTTAAAATGATATGGCCGATGATCACCAACACGATCGCCCAAACAATCAACATGGGGATACCATCCACCACCGGTTGGCCTTTGCGAGAGCCGCGTTCAAATACGCTGATCCAACCCGCATCCCCCATCCATTCAAACAAACCGGTAAATATTTTGCCGCCAAATATTGGCGCTAGCCAATCGCCTTCTGCGGCTTCTTTAACTCCACCAATGATGGTTTTACGTTCGATCGTTTGTGGGAAGTAAATCGTAAAACCACGCAGAATAAACAGAAATGCCAACGTGACGATAAAACTAGGGAGCCCGGTTTTAACCACAATGAACCCATTTAAGGCACCTATGGAAATACACAGAACGAACGTAGTAAGAATCGCCATCCATACCGGCCAATCCAATGTGGTAGAGAATATCGCAATCATCATCCCGGCAAAGCCAATCAGTGACCCTACCGATAAATCAAATTCTCCAGCAATCATCAGCAAGCAAGCACCCACGGCAATGATCATGAACTGCGCTGATACGATCGACCAAGTCAACGCGCCTTGGCTGCTAAAC
>CALJAA010000141.1 GCA_938028465.1 uncultured Granulosicoccaceae bacterium
CTGACCGAAGCACTATCGCTTAAAAAGTCAGTAACCGCTGAGGTAATCGTAAGTGCAACGCTTATAGGCGCATCCCTTTTAGGGCAGTTACTTTCACCACTATTGATTATCGCCGCCATATTTGCACATGGTTGTTGGGACTTGGCAAAACACAATGCCTGTGCAGGTATACCCTTCTTTTCTTGGTACGTAGTGCCCTGCTTTGTGGTTGATACAATTTATAGCCTAACCCTCCTTGTTTACTATTTCAGATAAACGACAAACAACAAAGCCTGCTATGAACATCATCGTCGACAATCTACAAAGTGCCGCCGTTATTGGCTTATTAGAAGAGCACCTAGCCGACATGGCGAAGCACTCTCCACCTGAAAGTGTGCACGCTCTGGATTTGTCTGCACTTAAATCCACGGATGTGACCTTCTGGACAGTATGGGAAGATTCTGAATTGCTGGGCTGCGGCGCATTGAAAGAACTCAATGGCAAACATGCTGAGATAAAATCCATGCGAACCGCCAACGCTCATCAGGGCAAAGGTGTAGCTGCAACCTTGCTGACTCACATCATTAAAGAAGCCGATACACGCAAGCTTGGTCGCCTAAGCCTAGAAACAGGATCAATGGACGCGTTTAAACCTGCGCACTCTTTGTATAAGAAGTTTGGCTTTAATGAATGCGAGCCATTTGGTGATTATGTAGAAGATCCGTTTAGTGTGTTTATGACGCTTGAGCTTGAGGGGTAAATTGAAAGTCATCCCGCAAATGTTGTCATCCACGCGAAGGCGGGGATGACAACCCTACACACCCAAACCCTACTAACGCCCAACAACATCAATCTCCAAGAACGTCGGCCCCGCCACCGCTAGTGCCTGCTTAAGCGTTGCAGCCACGTTGCTTTGGCTATCATCGCAAACAAAATAAGGCATCTTGCACGCAGCTGCGATCAATTTAAAATCTGGCGGTGTTGGATCACAGCCGACAGGCTCTACATCAACACTTTTTAAGAAGTTTTCGATTTCAAGATAGCCACTGTTATTCCAAACTATAAAAACGATAGCTAGTTTTTCATCAACAGCAGCCATAACTTCAGGCAAGCTAAATTGCGCGCCACCATCACCTGTAATACAAATCACATGCGATTGTGGATCCGCGATTGCGGCACCTATCGCTGCGGGTATCCCAAAGCCAAGTGCACCATAACCTGTGGCTGCATTAAACCAACCGCCGGGCCTATCATGGTCATAATAGAGGTTGCAGGCATACATCAGCTGCGTTGAGTCACCAACCATGATCGATTTTGGCGCGGTATCACGCATGACACTAACTAACTTGGATTGCTCTTGATAGGTTGTACCGATCTCTTCAAAAGCTGCATCATTAGTGGTGCGTGCCCGTTCGGCTCCGTGTTTGTTTTGTTGTGCAGTGCTATCGAGTGTTTCATTTAACGCTACCAACGCATCAGCTGCATCGGCATGAATGCTTACCACGGTATCCTGCCGCGCCAGTTGATCAGCACTAATATCGACCCTGATCAGATTATTCATGACGGGCATATGGCCAAGATCGTACATGTCGTAGTCGGTACGGCCCAGCTCAGTGCCAATGGCCAACACAACGTCGGCATCATTTATCAATTTACGCACCGCACCTAGGCTTGCACTAGCCGGCACTGCAAGCGCGTGTTTGTGCATTAGCCCACGCGCATTAGTGGTTTGTACTACTGGAGCATCAATTTTAGTGGCTAAAGTTTGAAGCAGATCGTTGTGTCGCTTTACACCACCACCTGCAAGAATTACAGGCTTCGCTGCTGACATAAGCATCTTACATACACTTGCGATAACCTCGCGTGAGGGAGTTGGTAAAAAATCAGCAGGTTTTGGCGTTGCCACGCCAGAGGCATCATCAAGTGCCACATCTAACGGCAACTCAATATGGACAGGCCCTGGGCGCTCACTAGCAAACTGATTAAACACTGTTTCCATAGCAGGCTCTAAGTCGGCTTCCGACTCAATACGGATAGATATGCAAAGCGTGGCAATCATCGCTTGTTGATTAGGTAACTCATGTAAAAAGCCTAAACCCTTACCCAAGCTGGCTTTTGCGTTAACGCTGGAGATCACTAACATAGGAACACTATCAGCGCGCGCCTGCGCCATGGCGGTAAGCGCGTTAGTCATACCCGGGCCGGTAATCACTAAAGCAACACCTGGCTTACCAGTAACTCGCGCGTATCCATCAGCCATAAAGGCAGCGCCTTGTTCGTGCCTTGGCGTAACGTGCCTGACTCCACTACTTTGTATTCCGCGATAGAGTTCAAGCGTATGAACACCTGGAATACCAAAAACAACATCCACGCCTCTCTTTACGAGGTGTTCCATCAATGCTTCAGCGAGGTTGCTCATGTACGTTATCGTATAGGGTTTAAAGTGCAATAATTCTATCACGCAGCCGCGGCAATCAATCACCTGATGGGTGCAATCACAGTGCACCTTAGCCAATGGATAGAGGATCTGTTGCAAACCATTCGCTTAGCGGATACCCTCGCGTGTATCAACTACAGTTTCAGAGACCCCCATGGATAAAGAACGATTCGAACTCGGTTTAGCACAACGTAAAGCGACCTTAGGTGCTGAATATGTCGAAAAAAACCTCGCCGCAGCTGACGACTTCACCCGCCCTTTTCAAGAGGCCATGACTGAATGGTGTTGGGGTTTTGGTTGGGGTGATGATGCAATAGATGCCAAAACGCGATCAATGATGAATCTAACGATGCTTGGCGCTTTGGGCAAAATGCACGAGTGGGAAATTCACTGCAGAGGCGCAATCACTAATGGCGTAAACGTAGAAGAAATGCGCGCGATCATTCATGCCATCGGTATCTATTGCGGTGTGCCGCAAAGTCTGGAGTGCTTTCGGGTTGCACGAAAAGTATTAGAAGAAAACGATATGCTATAAAAACCAGGAATAAGCAATGACTGATAATGGCAATATGAATCGAAAAACATACAACGCTAGCTGTCACTGCCACGCAGTTGAATTCACGGTGAAACTAAGTGATGAGTTCAACACCATCAGGCGTTGCACTTGCTCGTATTGCAGTATGCGAGGTGCTGTAGCGGTTTCTGCCCAACTTACGGACATCACCATCACCAAAGGCGAAAATCAGCTAAGCGAGTATCAATTTAACAGTGGTACCGCCAAGCATTTCTTTTGTGGCACTTGCGGTATCTATACCCACCATCAACGCCGCTCCAACCCTAAGCAATACGGGGTTAATGTGGCTTGCATTGAAGGCGTTAGCCCTTTCGATTTTGAAGAAGTGGTGGTATACGATGGTGTTAACCATCCGAGCGACCAACAGTCAGGCCCACGCACTGCTGGTTTTTTGCGATTTTCTAAAAAGTAGTAAACAGGCCATTAATCAGTGACCCAGCAACGAAAACAAAAGAGATCAGTTACTCATTTCAGCATTTAAGCAACCCTTACAATTTAATCTGCAGCTCATCTTAGCCGACACGAACTAGTAACCACGAAAGGATCGTGAGACAACTGCGGCTTATGCATTCAAATAGAAAAACCCTCCTTGTAGCCACCTTCGCGGCTTGCCTAGGATTATCATTCACGGTTTCAGCTTATACCAACGTCAACGATACACTGGACGACGGCATCGATTTGTACGACGATGATCGATATGAAAACGCTAGTGACCTATTGCTGAGCTTGGTTGAAGACAGAGATTTTAGGAAACTGGACAATCACGAAAAAACACTAGCCCTATCACACTTAGCTTATAGCTTGATGGAACAAGGTGAGCCCAGCATCTTCCTCCCTCTATCAGATACTTTGAACTAAGACCGCTGCGGCTCGTTTGCTGTAAAAAATCCCGCTATTGCTTCAATCGCTTCGCGTACGTGCGCTCGATTACGATGATCGTGATGTACTACCAACCATCGCTCGTGCGTAAACTCTTCTAGTACTGCGCCCTCGCGTACTAATGCTTTATCCGCATCGCCTATAAAGCATGGCATCGCCATACGCGCAATGCCTTGCCGCACAAGTGGTAGGCCCATAACTGACATGTTAACGTTAATCGATATATCCGCACCGTGCCTACTGCTATCCCAATCACCAGTCGCCACGCTTGGATGCTCCTGACCTACACCCACCCATACAGGAACATCAAGACCTTCCGGCGTAGTTGCAGAGCGATACATAGCATACTCAACAATACCAACCTTGCGCCCTGCGAGCCAAGGTTCAGTTGGACGACCTTGTCGAATTCCAATATCAATTTCGCGCCGTGAAATACTGCGTCGAGAATAGTCAGTAATAAACTCAGGTACCCAAACGGCCGACTGGCTCCAATAGCTTGAAAGATTTTCAAGTAGGAGTTGCATCGTCCAGCCACCTGCTGAAATTCGTACCTGTTGTGCAGATTGTTCTGTCTCTTTCAATAGCGCGATGTCGGAGGCAGCTTCTTCCATTCTCCCAACGTGTTCCAACAATAGCTCCCCCGCACGCGTTAAAGAGTACCCCCGTGCACCACGTTCAAACAAGCGATCACCGATAGTGGCTTCAAGCTCCGTCATGCGTCGCCCTAATGTTGGTGAGCTAACACCACTTTCGCGACTGGCAGGTGCTAAACCTCCGCCACGCGCGATAGCTGCAAATAGTTTTAAGTCTTGCCAGTTCATGCTCGTTTCATCTGTGAAAGTCGAGTTGCGTTGGTGGATCTGTTCGTCAGCGCGATACAAGCCGATAGTAAGCCCATCGCAGCAGTGATCTTACTGTACGCGATTTACATATTGGATGGCAAAAGGAGCAACGTATGACCGGACCTTACTTCAGCACATCGAGTGGTTGCCGCGCATTGATGGAATTACATCCCGACTTGCGACACGAACCGTTTATGCAACCAAAAGGCAAAAGTCACAAAATAGTGCCTATTACTTCTCGTCACAATAGGTTTACCCACTATCGATTTACGCATGTTTGTATGACAGCAATAGCCATTACCCTATTGGTATGGATAACGTAGGGATTGTAACTAGAGGCATGTAAGCCCTTCTTGCACCATTAGATCGATTTGAAAGCAACGTTCGTCACGCGTAATATAAGCATCTCGCCGTACACGTTCGAACGATTGCGCTATGGATAATAATACCGAGCATTACGACGCCATCATTGTAGGCACAGGCCCCGGTGGTGGCATCGTTGCACGTGATCTAACAAAACAGGGGAAAACGGTTCTCATCATTGAACGCGGTGACTATGCCCCCACCCGTGGGACCCTTGCTCAGATGATCTCACGGGGGTGGATCCCTGGTACGCAAATGCCCGTGACTACACAGCTTAAACCGGTAGTACGCGGCATCACCACCGGTGGTACCAGCATGCTTTACACCGCAACCGCCGCCCAACCCCCGTTTGAACTACTCGAAAAATACGGGGTTAACATCAGAACTGAGATTGCTGAAATACGAGACGAACTACCTATTGCACCCATTCGCGATGAGCTCATGAGCCCCGCTGCAATACTGTTTATGCGAAGCGCGCAAGAGCTTGGCTACGATTGCCAAAAACTGGATAAGTTTATCTATCAAGATAAGTGCTTACGCGACTGCGATAGCTGCATTAAAGGGTGCCCACACGACGCTAAATGGAATTCACGTTTTTTAGTCGATGAAGCCGTATTAAAAGGCGCAACAATCATCAACAACGCAAAAGTTAAGCGAGTCATCACTAAAGATGATCGAGCAATAGGCGTAGAATATAAACGTGGAACCAAAACGTTAACAGCTAACGCTAGCACTATCGTAATTGCAGCTGGTGGTATTGGATCCCCGCTCATCTTGCGCAACAGCGGCTTTACCGGTGTTGGCGAAAATGTGTGCATGGACCCAATACTGGCGGTGTTTGGAAAAATCAAGGGCCTTCAAGGCAGTGGCCGCGCAGTACCAATGATGACGGGTTTCCACCTAAAGGAAGAAGGCATCATGATCGCTGATCTACATGTGCCAAAGTTACTCAAGCAGTTTTTCGATTTACACGCGCTTAACGTAACCAAGGTAGGCGAATTTGCCGACGTTATCCCTATCATGGTGAAGGTAAGAGACGAGCTCTCAGGCAGGATCCATAATGACGGGCTACTGAAAAAAGATATTTCAGCTGCTGATAAAGCCAAACTTAGCAAAGGCGAAAAGATCGCACAGGCTGTTTTGAAACAAGCTGGTGCTAAAAAAACTTATTCAAGCCAAATAGTAGGCGCACACCCCGGAGCATCAGTCAAAATTGGTGAGCACGTCGATGAAAACTTGAAAACTCGCTTTGACGGCTTATACGTGTGTGATTGCTCAGTCTACCCTGAAGCACTTGGGCTACCACCCTCACTGATGATACTTGGCTTGGGCAAGCGTTTAGCCAAGCACCTTGCTAGCCCGAGTAACAGAGTTATAAAAAAGGAATCGGCACGTATCGCCACGCTATCTTAAGTTGTAGAAAGTTGGATATGGCCTTACCAATGGTGTCAGAACTGATCGGACATATAGCATGTATTGGTACTGGCTGAGGCTTATTGTCATCCTCGCGCGGGCGGGGATGACTGGAGTGGTGACTAAGCGAAAGTACAGATTAAGATGTAGTCGCACACTGCCTGTCACCACAAGTGCAGACTTTTACACTTAAGTAACAGCGCAACTAATGACTTATATCTGGCTTATCGCCAAAACTAATTGCTATCCTGTTCATGCAGTTCATCAATGAAATAATCACAGTCAAATCAACCGCCTCGGCTTCACTGAATTGCGTGAGGAGTTTACTCAGTTGCCCATCCATATCAGACTGCTGAGCAATAGTAGTGACCGCCTCGGCCCAACCAAGCGCAACCATTTCTTTTTCGGCAAACAAACCACTCTCACCCCATGCGGGCAAACAATCTAAGGTTTGTTGCTCTACACCCGCCTGTCTTGCTTCATTCGAATGCAGGCTTACACAGTAAGCACAACCATTGATTTGAGACACGCGCAGCTCGACGAGCGATTTCAGCGCTGGGTTTATCGACGATGTATGCTTCTTGACCGATAGCAAAAGATCAACAGCTCGGCTATTGATTGCATAGTAGTCTAGGCTCATCGGCTTAGCTCCATAGTGCGCTCGCGGATGTTAAGCATCGTGCCCACAGGCTCGCAAGAAACGCTTAGTAGTTTGCTCCATGCCATAAATTAATGCATCAGCTGTGAGGCCATGCCCGATAGAGACTTCTGCAAGCTCTGGGATTTGGTTTATTAAAGCAGGTAAATTATTGACGGTAAGATCATGACCGGCATTAACGCCCAGACCAGCATCAATTGCGGCCCTCGCCGCAGCGCCCAGCTTTTCTAGCTCTTCACTAGCAGCCACCGGGTCATCGTAAGTACCGCCATAAGGGCCAGTATAAAACTCCAATCGATCACAACCCGTTTTTACCGCCCAAGGTATGCCAGTAGCATCTGGATCTGCAAACAAGGCCGTGCGCATACCTAATTTAGATAAACGATCAATCGTAGTGGATAGCAAATTATGGTTGGCCTGAAAATCCCAACCATGATCAGATGTGGCTTGCGAAGGATCATCAGGCACAAGGGTTATTTGATCAGGCTTAAAGGTTTCGGCTATGTCTAAAAATTGCTCTGTGGGGTAACCTTCGATATTAAATTCAGCTGTAGGGAATTCCTCTTTAATCAGCTTTTGTAGATCAGGTATATCAGAAAACCGTATATGGCGCTCATCTGGCCTTGGGTGAATGGTTAAGCCATGCGCACCCGAGGAAAGGGCTATACGGCCCATCTCAACAACGCTAGGCCACGGTAGATCACGTCGGTTGCGGAGTTGCGCAACTGCATTGAGGTTAACAGACAGCATTGTTGCCATGATGATTTCCGTTTTTAACTGCGTTAATTATAATTCGCGCGTTTAATCAGCGTACGAATAAAATCGTATTAAAGCTGTTTTACCAGATCAGCCATCGCAATGGCATCTTCCGTTGCCACTTCTTGCAAGCCTTCTACTACTCCACTCTTATCAGTGGCATTTTTATTCTGGCTAATTTTCCACTTTCCTTGAAATCGATCAATCTCAATCTCAATTCCTACAATACCTTTTATCTGCTGACTAAGAAACTTAGCCGGCGCATCATCCGGTTTCCACGGCTCTGGCATATTGGCTTCATGCGACAGCGTTAACGATGCAAGATGGCTTCTTAACCAAGCCTCATCGTGCGTGATGGTGAGTTTGCCGTAAGCATGAACGAGGGCGTAATTCCAAGTAGGCACAACCTTTCCATGCTCAGCTTTTGATGCATACCAAGATGGTGAAATATAGCTGTGCGCCCCTTGAAAAATAACCAGTGCGCTTGGTTCAACACTCGCAGCTTTTACGAGTGGGTTTTGGATCGCTACGTGGCCACGCAATGTGCCATTAGTTGAGAGCTCACCATGCAGTAAAAGCGGAATGTGATCAGCTACAGGGCCATCTTCGCTACATGTCACTATAGCGCCGAATGAATGTTGCTTTATTAAGGCATGAAGCACATCCAAACGGTCTTCTTTCATGGGTGGTGGTACAAACATAGCCTTCTCGAGCATTGATCTTTACGCCTTCGACAATGCCACAATTTAATGACAGTGTCATCCGGTTATGGCATAAGTGCTATGACAAGCGCTAGGCTCGGTTTTAACGCCTATTTGGCGGCTGGGGTAATGCATTGCTCAATGGTTTCACACTGACAGGTCATTAGCCTACCCAGCACTTCATCCGCTTGCTTAAGCTCTTTAATTTTTTCTCTAATCTCTTTTCGTTTGGCTGCCACTTGTGGTTGCCACATGCCCTCTTTATTAGGGCCTTTTAAGTAACGCTCCAACAAACTCTGTAGCTCATTGATTGTAAAACCCGCTGTTTGGCCTAATTGAATAAAGCGCAACGTGGCTAAGGCGCTACTAGAGAATTCACGCACACCCGATACTCGATCAGGCGGTGGTAACAAACCACGTTTTTCGTAGTAGCGAATGGTGGATGATGGAATATCTAGCTTCTTTGCTACCTCGCCGATTCTCATGCATTTCTCTTTGCGTACACGCGGTAGCCAAGATAACCCACTACTGACGTAACACTAATAATGGCTACGATTATTCCCAGTGTTTGCACAATAGGGGGAAGATCCAATAAAGATGCAGAAGCGCCCGCTCCCCCAAACCCTAGCAGTACAAACAGAAGTGGCGCCTTGCACGCCACTACACATAGCCCTATCAATGCAGCGCCCTTGGCGCCGATCTTTTTCGATCGCTTATCTGGGCTATTTTGAATATCATCACTCATTAATTTGTCCTCTTTCGGCTAACACCGTAGAACTTCGTCGTTGTTCTTAAAGCGAAACCCTGTAGCAAATTGTGTAGGCCTTTTACATGATGTTAGTGGCCTGCTCTGTTGTTGTAATGGACTGTACTACTTAAACCATGGTTTAAGTCAACAACTCTTTTCGATAATGTGAGCTAAGGCCGTCTCCCGCACTCAATCTGTTGGTCCAATGCCGCATTTAGTCGCAATCATTCATTCCTAGCTGTACTCGCTATTTATCCGATACCGGGCAAATAACAGTAGAGATAATGCCTTAAACTAATAATTAATCATCCCCTCACCCAATCATGCGGAGTCTACTGTGCTTAAGCTAAAACCCAATTGCGAGTGTTGTGACGTCGATTTACCAGCAGATAGCACTGATGCTCGCATCTGCAGTTTTGAATGTACGTTTTGCAAAGATTGTTTGGCGGCTCACTTCAAAAACCTTTGCCCAAACTGTGGCGGCGAACAAGTCAAACGCCCTATTCGACCGGCAACGCACCTTGAAAAGAATCCAGCATCAACAGAGCGTTTCCTAAATCAAAATCATGCAGATGTTGCAAGCTTCGCTACGCGCAGCCCCACCAAATAAACTTAAGTTGTTATTGCCGTAGCGACAGAATACCCGACAACACAATGAGCGCTATACCTATTACAGATAGTGCATCGGGAAATTCTGCAAAAAACACAATGCTCCACAACACGGCAAAACCAACGTACGCAAAATCGAATATCCCAATCACTGACGACGGTGCATTTTGATAGGCGATGACAGTACCAACACTACCAATGAGCACAGCTATAGCAAGTAGTGACATCGACAGCCATTGTTGTAAACCCATCTGCGGCCAAAAACCCAAGACAAAACCCTGCCGCGTTTCATCTACCAGACTCATGATAAAAACAGCAGCAATGACTCCCACTACAATAAAAGCGATATTCAACGCTAGCGCCAATACTAGAGGCGGCTCTTCGCGGCATTTTGTTCGGGTGAGGATCATCGCCAAGGCATAGAGCACGGCTGCTAATAAGGGGAGTAGCGCATACCAATTAAAGTCATCAGAATTAGGCTTTAAGATTAACAGCACGCCCACAAAACCCAGGGCAACAGCGACCCACCCCAAACGCTTAACGTTATCACCAGTCAGCACAGCAGAAAACAGCGTGATAAAAATCGGTAACGTATAATAAGCAGCGGCTGCTGCAGACAACTGAATATGTGGCAATGCGATGTAGTAGCTAATCCACATAGTGACCAATAATAGACTTCTCACGATCGTCCACAGCAAGGACGCGGGCATACGGAAAGAGGCTGGCGAAGAAAACGCCATGTAGATTACAAGACACGGTATCGCAATGGCCGAACGAACAATAAATATTTGCCAAAGAACAAAATTATTGCTGCTTAACTTAATGAGTGCATCCCCTAGGGATAGCGCAAACACTGTAAAGATAATTACACTAACAGCTAAGGGTAAGTTATCAGCACGCATGGCGTGTTCGACAAAGGCAAAATTTAACCATCAACACTGTCAAGCTTCCAATCCTCAAGCAATTTGGGTAATGCGACCTCCCAATCTAGCACGCCTGCCTTACTAGCCCAATCGTTATATCGATTCAGCATGTCTTGCTCCAGCGGTGCCTTTCGCCCCGCAATGTTGTTAAGCTCAGTACGATCTGATTCCATGTCATATAGTTCCCATGCCTGCCCGTGCTGCCTAACAAGCTTAAAGTTAGCTAATCGGATTGCACTATTACCTTCATGTTCAAAATATATGGGCTGCTCTCTTTCCCAGTCATTGCCGCGAATCAAATCAAGAAAGCTCTCACCTTGTAACGGTTGTATTGCATGCCCACCCATCTCGGTCACATAACTGCAATCCGTTGCAGCCAGAATCGTGGGCAGAACATCAACC
>CALJAA010000142.1 GCA_938028465.1 uncultured Granulosicoccaceae bacterium
CAACGCTTGGTTTCTGATGAGCGTTTCGGAACTGTTGGTCACCGCTGTAGAACCTTCGCTGAGATTCGCATTGATGCTGCCTACTTGTGTAGCCAAACCGACACTACTCAAGGTGGTGCGGTCCAAATTAAGATAGTCCACAGCGTAGTTATGCATAAAAGGTTCGCTCCCCCATACATCGAGCCTGCCTGCCTTAAGCTGCCAGTGCATGGTGACTTGCTGGGAAAGCATATCCAATACCGTGTTAAGAGTTTGCCCCTTAGCCCGTAAGGTGACGCTACCAGATAATGCTTGCTTGATTTGCAGCTCAACCCCAACATCAGCAGCTAGTGCAAACAATAGGGATTCAATAGGCGCTTGAACCGCATTAACATCCAGCTGCAGAGTTAAAGGGTCTGGCGTGTTGTCTTGGTTAACAAGGACACGCTGTTGTTTAGCTATTGTGGATTGCTCAGGATCATCTTGCCAATCTGACCATTGATCATTTACAACTTGTGACAGGTCAGCATGCTGATGATTAGGCGCCATATGCTCACAAGATGATAACAACGGCAGAACTAAAAATACCACGCACCAGCGCACGCACCACAATTTGGGATTAAACCAACAAACCACTCGACAATTCCTTTTGTCAACACCCAGCAATAACTGAGCGATGGTGATTAACTATAAAAACGGAAGAAAACGCGGTGAAGGTGTAAAACCAGAGTAGATAGCCGAGCGGCTAATTCTGTTTTTCTAGCCATCCTTGCTAATCGCGAAGCCTCCGCTGCTTCGCTTACTAATCTATAGCAAAGTTAATGCGGCTGCAAGTGAAATCAGCAAACAAAAACCAACAACCAACACAGCCGTTTGACGATGCCGACGCATAAAACTAGTCGGCACCCTTTCCGCAGGCTCTGGCACTTCGGCCGACATTAAGTGCGTAATTGATATTTTTTCAGAATCTTCAAGGCTTGCTAAGTTAAAAGCATTTTTAGCCAAACCATTGATTGAATGAAACACGCCTTCAGAACGATCAGCAATGAAGTAGGCCATGTCGGATGTAAACATGTCGCGTTGATTAAAATCGAACAGCATCATGTGGTGACGCAGATATTCATTGATTTCAGTCAGCGTTAAACGGCGCAACCAATAATGATGCCGTGGTTGATTAACAACGTTTTGTCCAGCGACCATTCTCGCGGCATCGGCATCGATACGACGAAACAACACAACACGGATCGCCGCATGGCCATTCTTTTTGTATTGCGATAAACGCCTGATCAATTTCATTGATTCGGCATCAACTGATGCACCCGAATCAATCAACAGTACGTAAGGCTTATTCCCCGACGATGGATTAGCAAGGGCGTTAAATAATTGTTCCGTTGCCTGTTCAATGGTTGCTTCATCTGCACCCGTTGCCGCCATGTCTGAACTAAGCAGTTCAATTTGGCGTGGGCAAATTTCAATCAAAAGATGCCGAAGTAGCATGCCAATCGATAGCGTTTGCAGTTCATAGTGGATCGTGTTGTATCGGTGCTTCATACGATCAGCTAAGACCAATGCCATAATCGTCTTGCCGCTACCAAGCTCTCCATGCACAGTAATCAGTTGATCACCTCGACGAATTTCATCAAGAATGGATTCAACAATTTGACCGCGCTCACCTCCACCAAAAAACATGTAAATGTTATTGGCGCTATGAAACGGCCCTTGCGAAGATGAATAGTATTGACGTTTTTCAACGCTAGTACTTTGGTGTTCGAGACTCATACTTTTAAACCAACAAACATTAAATCTGAGAAATGATTTTCAGCCCAGTTCTAAACATAGTTTGCTATTGCCGTAACGCAAGTTAACAGCCAATAAAAACTAGGCGTAGCATATAGTTACGCAACTTGCGTACCTTTTCTTGGCTAGTAATTGATCAAATGTTTACGGGATTGCTCAAACAGCCTTCACGAGCCGTTATCGCTCGCCTATTTGCGCTGTAGTTGGTTACCCTTGTCGTATCGTTTTTTCATTTCCAAAGGCCCGTCGTGTTCAAAGTTGTTCTCCACACCCCACAGATCCCACCCAATACTGGCAACCTGATCAGATTATGCGCAAACACTGGGTTTGAATTGCACCTAGTCGAACCACTCGGGTTTTCACTTGATGAAAAGGCAGTACGCCGAGCAGGATTAGATTATCGAGAAGCTGCCCGGGTGCAAGTACACAAAGATATTGCTGTGTGTTTAAACATAGTGGCAAGCAACGGTGAAAAAGTTTACGCATGTTCAACAAAAGGTACGATGAGCTATGCCGACCCTTCTTACAAACCGGGCGATGTTTTATTGATGGGTTCGGAGACTAAAGGCTTACCGGCAGAATTAATGCAAAGTGACGCGGTGGATCACATAATCAGGATTCCAATGCAGTTGAATAGTCGAAGCCTTAATCTTTCAAACGCTACGGCGATCATTGCGTTTGAGGCATGGCGGCAAAACGACTTTGGTATGCAGGCTGAGCTGTAATGGATGTGGCTGGAGATGTGTAAAAGTAAGCACCACTGTCGGCCGGCTCCGACGTGGTGTCTCATGTCCTGCTGACGCGCTTCAATTTAGTAGCGCCGCCGAGCATTATCATGGTCTGTTTTTTGGCGTTTTAATCTTGAACTACTTAACCCTAAACCTTGCAGCTGTAGCGAATAGAATTTTAGTCTCCTAGCTCCTAAGGTTTGTTTTATGTATGCATTTAGCATGCACCTATGTGTTACTTTGATATCCGGTAAACGCTTGGGCAAAGGTAACAGTCACCCTCCTCGCCCCAGTTTTGTAGATCTGTTCAGCCACAACGCTGAACGCTAAACCCTCTACATAAAGCGGCTAACTGTTGTGGTAGATAGCCCGCTAAAACTGTTGAAATTTTGTTTGGTCGTTAACCTCCTGCAGATCGCTGCGTGTTTCAGTGCCTATAGTTTTATCATTGCCTTGCGACCAACTGCAAGTGTTTTTCTTAATTATTTTCATCGCAATTGGCACTGTATCTGCTTAGGGTGGCTCGCAACCCGCATGGAGCCTATACCGTTTGCGTTTATCTACCTGCATAATGCTAAAGAACAAAATGTAAACAGTTTTTTTTAAAATATTACGTGTTTGATTTCGCTTACATAATGCAAAACATGCTTTATTTTTTACTGTTACATTTAAATATTATGCGTTTTTTGATAAGGGCTTGACTACTTTGGTCAAAAGGGATCAACTTTGTTTAACTGATTCTGTTTGATTGATAGTGGATTCCCGCCTGCGCGGGAATGACAAATTATTTACGGTAATGACGAACTACTTACGGCAATGACAAACTACTTGCTGAATGAAAAGCCCCTTGCGGTATGACATGTCTTTTAAAGGGATAACAAAACGGGTATGGCGGTTATCTAAATATGCCAATTGAACTCTGGTTAGCATTCGTATTAGCAAGCTGTGTATTGCTTGTCATTCCTGGACCAACCATACTCACCGTCATCAGCTATTCGATCGCGCACGGCAAGCGTGCCAATATTCCATTGATTGCGGCGGTAGCCATTGGAGACTCAACGGCCTTGTTACTCTCATTGGCCGGGCTTGGAGCCGTGCTTGCGACATCTGCCTGGTTGTTTAACGTCGTTAAAATAATCGGTGGCTTATACCTGATCTATATGGGTATCAAATTACTGATGGCCAATACATCAGCCTTTGACATCGATGCAGAAAATGAAACTACTCCGTTAGAATCAAGCTGGAAACTCTTTGCCAACACTTGGTTAGTTACTGCCCTAAACCCAAAAGGTATTATATTTTTTGTCGCCTTCTTGCCGCAGTTCATTGATCACACAACGGCAGTAGCCCCGCAATTGTGGTTATTATCGATTACCTTCGTAGCATTGGCCTCATTAAACGCGAGCCTATACGCGGTGTTTGCATCAGCCGCGAGAAAGCTGCTGTCGTCACCTGCTGCACAACGTCGATTTAATCTTGGAGGCGGGTCGCTACTAACGATTGCCGGTGCTTGGGCACTAACGGCTCAACGGCCTACTTAAATTTCGTTGATTGTCATCCCCGCGAAGGACTGTCACCCCGCGAATAGTAGTCGCGAGATGACGTGCTACTCGCGCGGATGACGAGCTATCGAGGTTGACCAGCTTTTCGGGAATGATTGGAAGCGCTTTAGCGGTTATTGCTCAGTATCAGGCGCCGGGGCATTTTGCATCGCCTGCTGCACGTGCTGGGCGTACAGGGCATCGAAATTAACGGGGTCAAGCAACAACTGTGGAAAGCCGCCTTTTTGAACCAGTGAAGCAATCGCCTCACGAGCAAATGGGAATAATAAATTAGGGCAGAAACTGCCTAACATTGGCCCTAAACGCTCTTCAGTAAAACCCGTAATCTGGAACAAACCGGCCTGTTTAACCTCTGTCAGATATGCCGTTTCCTCACCGAGCTTAACAGTAGCTGTAACAGTGAGTACGCTTTCAAACATATCGTTATCAAGCTTGGCGCTTTCAGTGTTGATATGCAGTGATACGTTGGGCTGCCAAGTCGTATTTTCAACAAACACCTGAGGCGTGTGTGGTGACTCGTAAGAGACATCCTTTAGGTAGATACGATGTATCTTGAACTGCTGACCACCTTCCTCTGTGGTTGCCGCCGCTGCCTGATCTTGCGATCCAGTCTCTTCAGCCATGGGTAGTGCCTCGGTTGTTTGTTAGCAATCAGCTAGGGTTTACGCTTAAATTCTTTACTTATCACTGAATAATGCATCGAGCTTGCCAGCTTCTTCTAGTGCTGCCAAGTCGTCGTAACCGCCAACATGATGATCACCAAACCAGATTTGTGGCACCGATGTTTTGCCGCTCTTTTCTTGCATCTCTTTGCGGTTGGCTGGCTTGCCATCAACACCAATGGATTCGTACTCCCATCCTTTGCTAGCTAGCAAACGCTTGGCTGCACGGCAATATCCACATAACATGGATTCGTACATGACGATTTTTGCGCTCATATTCTTCTTTTGATTGGTGCGTTATTAAACAGTTTACTTAGACACTACTGGCAAACTAGCCTTTTCCCAAGCCGATAAGCCGCCCGCTATAGTGTTGAGGCGGGTAAAACCATTCTTTTTAAGTTTGCCAGCCGCTTTTGATGCTCGCATGCCGGTATCGCAGTAAAGGACGATGTCTTTTTCTTTGTATTTTTCGAGCTCGTGAATGTGCTTGTCTAGATTATTCACCGGCATACTGCGGGCATTAATGATATGCCCATTTTTGTACTCGCCGTCAGAGCGCACATCCACAAGAATGGCTTCACCGCTATTTAACATTTGTGTAGCCACAAAAGGCCCTAGAGCCTTAGTGCCTGAAAACAAGCGTTGGTATTCCAAAAAAGACAGCAAACCCAAGGTGGCCATAAAAGCCAAGACCGGCACCGGATGATTGCCGATGAACTCTATTAATTGACCCATGGAATATGCTGCCTACTTGCCAACAAGGTATTCGACAACTTCACGAATCTGCTCATCGGTGTAGGTACTTGCACCACGTGCAGGCATGCCGCCCTTACCAGCGATCGCACTTGCAGTTAAGGCTGCAATATCACCACCTTCACGCGATGCCCAAACATCGTCGCCAACCTTAGGAGCTGTTGGTATACCTGGCTCGCCGTGACAAGCAGCGCAAGCGCCATTAAATAACTCTTCAGGCGACTGTTCAACTGCCGCAACCGCCATAACTTCACCTTCTGCAGGTTCCTCTAATACTGTACGAACCGCCCCTACGGGCTGGATGCGCTCAACTAGGGCTGCACGCATCAACGGGTCACCGCCGTCACCATCAGCGATGCCAAGAAATCGGGCCATCGCCACGCACAACAACGTAAAGAGAACCAAGGCTCCCATTACCATAATCATCATTCGAACCATGCCGGAGTCGGTGGCATTCGCAGTCATAGATATCTCCGAGCGCCTGGGGGCGCCACGTACAGTAATAAGTTAATTCGGTATTGTATCAGCGCACCGCCCGCTTACGGGCAATTTACGCTCACAGGATCATGTTCGCTGTCGCCAATAATGCAATGCCGCTCCAGCTAGGTGCGTGGCAATCAATATTCCGAGCAGCCACTTACCCCATCCATGCAATTGGCCTGCAAATGGCCAACCAGCATAATAATGTAGTGCACCGCTGGCCGCCATGCCGAGCAAAACCGCGTACATGAGGCGATGCACCCACAGAGCCAGGTGCTGTACCGGCGAAAACACCTGTTTCGGAGCAGACTTGGCCAGTTGCCACCGCAATCGCAGCCGCACCACCACCCAATAGGCAACAGCAGCCCCAATCAGCATATGTGCGTTGGTGAGCACGAAGTCGGCAAAACTGATATTTTCACCGCCCCGAACCCGCGCCATAGCGTCAACAAGCCAGTATTGCATGGCATATTGCATGGCCACTAGGCCAGCCACCCACCAATGCAAACGTCGTTGCAAGGGGGTGTATGCTAATAGGTACTTGGATTTTGACATTGCTGCTGCAGAATACCCGTTATGACCACACTCATCGACCCCGTTAGACGCACAGCCGAACTCATTTGCGGCGATAACCCTGTTGAGCTTGAAACCCGCCTTAAACGCGACATATTCAACAGCATCGCCAGAATCAAACCCGATACCACAGAAAACGTCGATTTTGACTCCGATGTGATGTCCGGGGAGTTTTTTTCCAGCTTATCGCCACCGCTACAAGGCATCGCCATCGCCCGGTGTGAAGGTACCTTGGCATTCTACAATCGTGTTGGCTGGCACCCGAGCTATCTCAGCGAGACGTTAAGCAAGGTGGTACCTGAGGATAACATTGGCACCTTTGAAACAACCTACCATGCCCGCTCCCTGCATGACTTGGCCTATGTGCATCCGAAGCATTTTGTGAAAATTTTGGGAAAGGCGGGGGCAGCCAGCTTGTGGGAAAAGCTGAAGCAATTTTCGGCATCAAAGCCGTCGTAACCACGCCTTGATAAAATAATTTACCTACCGGTTTCTTGAAGTGAGAACCACTTCCCACGTTGCGGCGTGACAGCGCCTTCTCAAAATGCTCTTATAGTTTTAACGAATTATTGAGCCGATAGGAGACGTCGCGTGTTACCACCAGCAGACTACCCAAAAGAGATCGACAACCTAAAAAGTAATCAAGCAGATCTCACCTATGCGGCCTTACTTGATCGCGCCGCAGCAGAACAACCCATCACTGATGAAATGATTCGTGCAGCGTGCCTAAAAATGGAAGCCGCACAACAATTTCCTTTTGCATCAAACGACGAAACTACCAAGCCCCTGACGTCGCAGCTTTTAACAAAGCTACGTAGTGTAAAATCCGATTAATATTAAGAAGCATAAGGTGCAATTAAACTGCGCCGTGTTTTTCTAACAACTCTTTTATCGCAGTAGCCACAGCCTGATAACCCGCCTGATTAAAGTGTACTGAATCTGATTTCATACCAGATTTTTTAAGCAAGCTTGCCACGATGCTTTTTTGCAATGGGATCTGATGCTCTTCAGCAAGCTCTTCATAAAATTCTGCAGCACCTGAAAAGAGCGACTTGCGAGGCACTGCCACCAATACAACTTCAGCCCCACTTTTTTTAATCAGATTAATCATTGCGTTTAAATTTTGTTTGGTTTGCGTGAGATTGTAGTTACGCAAAATATCGTTCCCACCTTCAAACAAAATTACTAAATCAGGCGAATGCTCTTCTAACGCCAACGGTAGGCGCTGTAAGCCTTCCTCAGTTGTTTCACCAGAGATACCGGAATTAACAACGGTTACGCCAGTCATCTGCGCTAACTTTGCAGGATAAGCATCATCCCTCGAAACGCCCTTTCCAGCCGTCAAGCTATCGCCAAACGCCAACACTGTGGACTCATCGCTAAGCCGGGTAAGCTCATGCCCTCCGCCGCAGGCCACAAGCGTTATTATCAATAATAGGCTTAATACAGATCTCATCATTCGGCTCTCGATAAAGTGGTGACTTGCTGATCTAGCAATATTCAGGCAACCCTTGTTTTATCGCTCTGTTGCTATACTTCTGGACTGCAGCTTTTGCGCGTCGTTCAATAGTCCATGTTAAAAATCGTCAGTTTCCTGCTCTTAGTATTCGCCTACATGTCGTTGATCCCAGGCCTGACCCATCCTATGTTGTCGGTAAAGGGCACTGTTGAGCGATCTCAACTGGTGGACGAAGGTCGGCAGATCCTCAAAGACAACCAGCAAACTTCAGGCTTTATTGCAGATCTTGCTGACATGTTAATCGTCAATTTAGATGTCTCTGGCACCATTTCAGCATTTGACAAAACTCGAAGTATTATTGGTACGGCACAAGAGCTCTACAGCAGCAACCATGTGTTGGTCGCCGTTTTGATTCTACTATTTAGTGTAGTGGTACCAGTAATCAAAGGACTTCTCGCCGCTGGCACCTTAATGCCAGTTTCAAACAAACTAAAAGATCACTTTATGATGGTGGGCAATGCCTTGAGCAAGTGGTCAATGGCTGATGTATTTGTGGTCGGGATTTTCGTCGCTTACCTAGCCGCAAATGGCATTCAAGAAGAAAAAGGCCTAGTCGCATTCGATGCTAAGTTAGGCACAGGCTTCTATTATTTTTTGATCTACTGCCTGTTATCCATATTCGCAACCCAGTTAATTGGCATCGCTTATAAACGCGAACAAGCCTTACGCAGCACCGCAAGCAACTAGTGCTACAAGAACTCCAATTTGCGTTTGGTGTTACTGGGCCAATCCTGTTTCTGTTGTTATTGGGCTATGGTCTAAAACGAAGCAATACGATAGACGACACATTTGTTAAACAGGCCAACGGGCTTATTTTTAATATCGCCCTGCCCGTACTGTTGTTTTTCGCCATCTCATCTAAAGACATCACTGAATCATTTGACTTACCATTTGTCGCAAGCGGCACGGTTGGCACCTTATTGCTTGTGTTGTTATTACTAGCCTTTAGTAAAAAGCATGTACCTGAACAGCAAAGAGGTGTTTTTATTCAAGGCGCGTATCGGGGCAATAAGGCCATCGTTGCCGTTGCCCTGTCAGTGGCTGCGTTCGGTGAAACCATGCTCCCCGTTGTCGGCGTGTATCTAGCGGTGATTACCACCATCTACAACGTGATAGCAGTTTGGGTGCTTAATTCCAAAGGCGCGCTGAAACGCATCGTAACCAACCCCATTATCATCGGCATCCTTTTGGGCGCTTTGGCCTCTCTTGCCAACATTCAATTACCTGCTGTTGCTATAAACACCGGCGCTTATATATCTGCAATGACATTACCGATTGCACTCATTTGCGTTGGTGCAAACCTTAAGCTCAGTAGCCTTAAAACTAATAGCACCTTGGTAAGTATCGCCACACTGGCCAAATTGGTTCTTTCGCCGGCGTTGATTGTTTCGATCGGTTGGCTATTTGGCGTGCGTGGTGATTTACTGGTGGTACTGTTTTTTATGGCGGCGGCACCAACCGCATCTGCTAGTTACGTAATGGCACGAGAGATGACTAACAGCGGTGAGCTGGCGGCAGAAATAATTGCCATGACAACTGCCTTTAGCGTAATTACCATCACTATAGGAATGGCTGCACTAAGAACGCTCTAGAGGCTACTCCCTATTGCCTCAACTGTTTGCCGTAGCTACTGCTCAACCACATCAAACACGCGACGCGTCCAACCCGAGAAGCCTTGCGCATTCATCGCTCGAACCCGCCAAGCATGATGAAAATTGATTGGAAGCTCAACCTTCACAACAACACTGCAGCGTTCCGCTGCGCACACCTGTGACGATCTTAAATTTCGCATACCGTATTGGTCGATGTCGCCGTTGTTTCGGTTAAATAGATGAAATTGGTAGCCACTCGCACGTGGCGTGGCGGTCCACACAAACTCCATTTCAGTGCCAACTGGAATATCAATGCCGTCAATAGGCGATACTGGGGTAGGGGTGATTGGCCGTGCCTCGGGATAGTCGTTACCCGCACAAGAGCCCAATAGGGCTGAGAACACCAGGATGAGGACACGATTCATGGCTAACCTCGATAATTAATGAACTGATCGGGCTTATTTTATACGAAATTCACCCGCATATCGCCAGCCCAGAGCCTGATAAAACCATATCCAGTAGCCACTTGATAGCTGGGGCCCAGGTTGCCAAAGTTGGCACGTCTGTGGCGTTTTAACGAGAACACAGGGTTATCTGCCAATATTGACATCTATTTCGCCGTTCTACGGCGCGATACTTGCCCCCGTATACGCACGTTATTTGCCCGGGCCAACATTTATGCCAATCCTAGTTAATTCAAGATCCGCTCAGTACCTAGCTATGCTTGGACTTACTGCAGCGATTACGGCATGCGGTGGTGGTGCATCCACTCCGCCTGAAGCACAGACGACCAATGAGCCGGAAACGGCGTCGACTGACGGCTCTGGATCGAGCACCGACAACAACACAACGGACAAGCCAATTGACGAAAAGCCAGCTGAAGCGATTGGCGAGCAAGTCGCCGTTGACTTATCAACGCCCGTATTGTGTGACACAGACAAAAAACGTTTCGAAGAAGTCATGCTTGCCCGAATCAATGCAGTCCGTGCTGAACCACAGGTGTGCGGAAGCACTAATTTTCCAGCAGTACCGAGCGTTACCTGGAGCACTAAACTACAAACTGCTGCCGAGCTGCATTCTGTTGATATGACCACCTATAATTTTTTCAGCCACACAGGAAGTGATGGCAGTAGCGTGTCTTCCCGAGCAGATGCGCAGCAGTACGAATGGAGTGCGATTGGTGAAAATATTGCTGCTGGGCAAAATACAGCACAAGAAGTAGTGGAAGGATGGCTAAGCAGTGATGGCCATTGCCGTAACTTGATGAACTCATACTACACACAAATAGCCGTCGCTTGCGTCGCGGACGATAACACTGATTACCAACGTTACTGGACGAATGTACTAGGCGCACCATTGCGCTAAAACCAACTGCCCACTGCACTGGGCTCATGCGTACAATGCATGAATGATTGCATTTGCAGCCACTGTATTTTTTATGCTCATCACACCTGGTCCGGGTGTGTTGTCACTAGCAGGCGTAGGGGCGGCCTTTGGCAGCCGTAGCGCTCAACGGTATTTTATTGGCTTACTAGTGGGCACAAATTTAGTTGCCTTAGCCGTAGTCGCCGGTATTACCGCCTTTTTCACCCAGTACCCGTTAATTAAGTACACACTGCTGTATTGCTCACTGGCTTACTTGGCCTATCTTGCCTTTCGCATTGCCTTTGCTGGCACCACTATAGATTTTATTAAAAAAGCTGAAGCACCCGGTATTGTTAATGGCATAGCATTGCAGCTGATCAATCCCAAAGCCTACGTCGTTAACACAGCCCTTTTTGCAGGCTTTCCGTTGAGCCACTTCGGCACAGCTCAACAAATAGTGTGGAAGTTCATCGCGATCAATGCCATCTGGATTCCAATCCATATCCTCTGGCTGATACTCGGCGTATCGATTAAAAATTTGCAGTTGTCCAATATTTGGCAGCGTCGAATAAACGTGATGATGGGGTTATCACTTTTTCTTGTTGTGCTCATAACATTTACATTCAGTTAAGCTTCGTAACAGCTACCTGTTTTACGATAGACAGGTGAACACACGATCACTATAGTGCTGCCTATCAAACTTAAGGGACGTACTACTTTGAAACCTACTCACACTCTATCGCTTGCAACAGTATCGTTGGTAACACTTCTAACTGTTGGCTGCACCAATTCCGACAATCCGCAATTGTCGATGTGCCAAGCCGTAGCCAAGCAGCTCACATCAAACACCATTTCAGAATGGGGCAACACCAGTCAAAGCGACTCTGACCGCTCAGTTACAACGAAGGTTGCTTTCACGACTAACACAGGCCAATCCGGCAACCTTGACTGCGCGTACAAAAAGAAAAACGGAACCACAGATACAAGCCCTCACAAGGTAACGCTCAATGGCCAGGCCGTGCCAAACAACTTATTAATGTCAGCTGGTGTTAAAGCCTCTAAAGAGTTGCTCTCTGGCACCTACAAAAACACCGTAGCAAAATCACAAGAGCTGGCCGCAGAAGCCGGCGCAGCGGCTGGTGTTGCACTGGATTCTGCCGGCAAAGTCGCTAAAGAAGTGGCTGGTGAAGTGCAGGGCCAAGTTGAAAAAGCGCTGCAAAAAGGGAATGTTCTCAATACTGACAAATAGTATTGATAAGCCGTATTGACACTTAGCACTATCTCCTCGACTATGGGGCTGCATTCGTAGCCTCATAGCCCTACCCCATGTCAAACAAAAACAAGCCTTGGCAAACTCACTCTGTGGAGACTGTCTACGACAACAACTGGATAACGGTTAGCCATCGAGAAGTAACTGCACCAACGGGCAATGCAGCTATCTACGGTTTGGTACATTTTAAATCCATCGCTGTTGGCATGATCCCCATAGATGCTGAAGGATACACCTGGCTGGTCGGCCAGCAGCGCTACACTCTCGATAGTTACTCTTGGGAGATTCCAGAAGGTGGTAGTGCATCAGATGAAGATCCACTGATTGCAGCCCAGCGAGAGTTGCGAGAAGAAACGGGCATAACTGCTACCAATTGGACCCAGCTTTTACAGTTGCATACCTCTAATTCAGTGACTGACGAATCTGCCATTTCTTATATTGCACAGGGCCTAACAATGGGTGATACGCAACCTGATGACACCGAATTAATTCGGCTTAAGCGCTTGCCAGTTCAGCAAGCTATCGAGATGGTGATGGATGGTGAGATAACTGATGGCTTAGCAATGGCATCGCTGCTAAAACTGCAACTGCTATTGCACCGAGGTGAAATAAAAATCGTGTAGTCGTTTATCGTTGCTCGAGGGTGTCGTCAAGATCATTAGTTTTGTCGCCAGCAATATCACCAGTCAAATCACCCGTAACATCATGGATATCCTGCGCATCACCAGCAAAGTGTTTTTCGTAACGATCTAAATCGTGCTCATCCACTGTGTCATATTCGTCAGCGAAGTCTGGATGATCACCCGCATCACCTAGCTCGTAATCCACTAGCACGCCGTGGTCATTGGTCGTATCTAAGGTACCTCCAGCAAGGCCAGGATCGTACGAGTTCAAATCGCCGCCATCAATATCATTTGAATCAGTGAACTCATCATCTCCGCCGTGACCCAAATCGATATCAGCGCTATCTAGGGCCAAACTGGCCACCGCGCGCCGTTCTGTTGCCATGGCCGGGCCAGACGGCGCTTCTCGTCGATCAAGCCATGGTTTACCGGGGACTGAATGCACCATACCATCCACACTATCTCCACCCAGCATGTCATCGTTGGATACAACATTGATCTGCCGCAACATACTGATCGGTAGCGCTAGAAAGAAGATCCAATACAATTCGCGATTCACCAAGAAGCGAGCTTCTGAAAAATTACTCACTAAATAGGCTATTACAAATCCCAACACGAATAACACACCCACCTGCTGTTTTTCGTACTGGCAGTAAAATATTTCAATTAATTGTTGCGCCACCATTAGCAAGGCAACGCATGCCAGTGGTAAACCAATTTCAGACGCCACCTGCAAAAGGCCATTGTGCGCATGGAACACAACCCAAGTGAAATCAGTTAACGATTGCTGCACCCAAATAGTTGCATCGGTAGGGAACCACAAAGCTCCGTAACCAAAACCTGTGAGCGGTTTGCTCATAATGAGCTTCCACGTTTGTGCCCAAACCTCACCCCGTCCGGTTAGATCATCGGTACGGCCAACCAGTTCAGCGGTATCAATATTGGCAGCGACCATCGCCACTAATCCCACAAACAAAATGGCCAGTATCGCCATGCGGAAGAAACCAAGCTTGAATCGAATCGCAATGTACATATACAAACACACCGCACCCGAAATAAGCAGAGCCAAAAGTGATGTTGCAGAATGACTAAAGTAAAGCACGACCAAACTAACCGCGGCCATTAATAAACAACACAATTTATAAAATGCAGTTTGAGTAGAGGGAAACAAAGTGATGTACAGCAACACTCCGACTGCCGCCCAAAAACCTAATGCATTTTTGGAATTAAGAATGCCTTTCCAAACTTGCGTACCCTCATAGGCTTCAATTCCCAGCTCAGGCAACCCAAAAGCCGCGACCACACTCGTCAACATGATCCCACCGAGCACGACCGCAAATACGCGCAAGATGGTGAGTAGCGGCACCATAAAACCGATATAGATGGCGAGTATTGAACAACCGAATAGATGCACCACGCGCTCAGCTGACACCATTGCTATTGGAGACCAGCTGACAGAAAGAATGCTGCCTAACAATAAAATGACTAACAGAATCCGGTAACGCGCGACCCAGGATATCCAATTGATTCCGTGGGAGAACATTAGACCCACAAAAGCGCCCAGATAGGCTGCCACCCAAATTAGTGTCACTACGGTGTTTAATTGCGGAACGAAGTGCGACATCGTCGAATGCAGAGCGCTAGACCCTAGCAGAATAGTTAGCGCGAGCAAGGCGATAGCGATCAATGACCCTCTGGCCTGTGCCGCCGGTTGGCTATAGGTTGCTACGCGCACAGGTGTTCCTGTGGCTTTGAATCGTTAGCGATAAATCTCATGGCTTAATCATAGCCAATGCAGCCCGGTTACGCTGAGTAGCCTGTCATTCATTCACCCTGGTAACCGCCAGCCAACTGACACCCGGACAGTATCCAACTAACGTCCAACGTGGCTATAGATGCACTACACCACGATCAGTAATTGTGCTGAAGCTCAGCGATTGGTCTAAATGCTCTGCTCGCCAGCTCAGCATTCCTTCCGCGCACGTCACCCTTACGGACTGGTAGTCAGGATGATCGATCACATTTTCGCATTCTGTCGGGTCGGAATTGAGATCAAACAACATATTGGGCAGCCCACCAAAGTGCACATACTTATAAGCGTCGGTTCGATATACGCAAAGATTGCATTGCGAACTGCTTAGAGCCAACGATTGTTCAGCGAGGCGAGTGTCGATATTGCGAAAATCGAACTCCCAGTGTGCAGCGGTCCGCCAATCGTGCGGGGCATCACCTTGCAAAAACGGTACAACAGAATGCCCATCAAGATGTGGCGGTAACGTTGAATCTGCCAAATTGAGTAGCGTGGGCATCAAATCGACACTTTCAGTTAAGTTGTCTACCACGGTGCCGCGCCGCTTTTGATTTGGTGCTTTAATGATTAACGGTACATGATAGCTTTGGTCGTAAAACCCTTGCTTGCCTAACAATCCATGGTCACCTAGCATTTCACCATGATCGGATGTAAACACAACAACGGTGTTATCCCAAAACCCTCGCCGCTTTAGACCCTCAAACAATCGTCCAAGCTGTGCATCCACCTCCGCAATCATCCCGTAGTAACAAGCTGCAATATTGCGTAAGTCTTCCGTGTTCCAATCTGAAATCATGCCCTGCGTACCAGGGATAAACTGCGTTTTGGGCAATACAGAGAAGGCATACTTCAGATAAGGATGGCTTTCGCTCGTTTTTTTCCAATCACCACCACCTGCAAAGGCAGGCACATCCGCCGGCGAGAACAGGGTGTTATAGGGTTCAGGCACCGTGAACGGCGGATGCGGCCTCACAAAGCTGACGTGTGCAAACCAACGATGATCGTCATCGTTTGCCATTGCATGAGTTTGTTCGCTTAACCAACGATCAAACTCATTGACCATATAGGCTGTTTCTGTATGCTCGGCACGGTATTGCGGCACAGCAGATTTTGGCGGATCGTCCACTCCTGATAAAGGCGTGTGCATACTCTTATTAGCCAGCGCACCCTCATAACCCTGTTGTTCTAGCCATGACAACCAGGGGCGCTGATGATCCGGCAAGCTGGCTCGCCAATTAAAACCTGGTAGCAAGCCTTCGTATGTCGTTAGCACCGGATCGAGCGAGGGTAGACCGCGAGGGTCAGGCGCTTGATCGGTGTAACCAAACATCGTTGGGTCATAACCCAATCGCCGAAACGCCAAGGCCAGCGTGTCGTGCCGCTTATCTAGTGGTGAGCCATTTACACACACGCGATTGTTCATTTGATACAAACCGGTATACATACACGCCCTTGCGGGCGAGCATGGAGTGGCACCGGCATAGTGTTGATTAAAGCGCACACCCTCTGCAGCCAGCGAATCAAGATGCGGCGTTTTTACCACTGGATGGCCAGCTGCGGATAAACAATCACCACGCCACTGATCAGCAGTGATGAGCAGAAAGTGTTTTTTGGAAGACATGCAATCGCCCTTTCGCAGTTAGCCCCTTAGCAATGATTCAATTTTGACATAGATCGCCACAAGGATTGATCCAAGCTATTATCAATTCAGGGCAATTGGTCAAAATGAAGGCAAAAAAATGGACGACAATACGCAAACAGACAACACCGAGTACGCGGGATTTGGGCTGCGAGTCTTCGCAACAATTATCGATTTTGCATGGCAGATTGTGATATTTGGCGGCCTTGGTTACCTGATATTTGGCGATGCCTTTGTCGAAGCGCTTAAAGCTGAAAACCCTTTTACAGTAGATCTTTCATTGCTGCTCTATCAAAATCTGCTACCAGCATTGATTGTTATCGCCTTCTGGATTTTTTACGGCGCTACTCCTGCAAAAATGTTACTCGGATTAAAAATAGTTCGCGCATCAGATGGCGGCAAGATGGGAATTGGACGAAGTATCGTCAGATTCTTAGCCTATATTCCAGTTTTGTTAACCTTGGGTATTGGTTTTTTATGGACAGCCTTTGATAAGCGTAAGCAAAGCTTGCACGATAAAATAGCTGGAACAGTAGTCATTAAAACGGAGCGATAAAAAACACTAACATTAGCTGCGCTTTAGCTTATGTACTTTAGCCTGACTGAGGCGTGGCTAGTTTTTTATAATTTATACGTCATTGCCTGTTCAATACAATGTGCAAGCGCCGCTTTAGTCGAACTCACCGAACTAGTTAATACCACCGCCCTGTTACCTTCAAATTCAAACTCATGCGAGTACTGCGCTCGATAGGTTTCGACCAACGACGTACCGCAATGAAAAAACATCGCAGGCTTACCCGCTTTACTCATGCCTAAACGAATCATCGAACCGGTTGGCGTCAAATAACTCAGCTGCCCCCATCGCAGTACTTCAGATAACTCTCCAGCTTTTTCAGTTTTTTTATGCGTTGCTAATATTAGGGTTCGAAGCTGTTTAAGTGCCTTACATACACCATCAGGGAATTCCTCCAATATAGCTTGAGCCAACTTGGCGTCTCCAACACTGGCCTTTGACTTAGTTGTCGCTGCACACATCATTAATATTCCTTTTAAAGTGAGCCTGCTTGCAACGGTAAACAAAGCTGCGTGAGTCGTTACATTGGCGTATCATTATTAACAAGTTGACCAGCTGCTCGCTCTACGTGCAAACGCTTGGTAAACACGATGCCAGAAATAAGGAGACAAATGGGTGAAAACTTCACATCAGCCAAAGCCTCCCTCATGCTGAACCAAGAACCACTTCAGCTTTGCTTAAATGTGAACCCGGTTTGCCGTAATCGTGCCGATGGTATTACTACCGCCACAATTGTTTATCTGCTGCCTAAATACTGCTCCTCTTTCCTCTTATACTAGTGTGAGCCGCTTTAGGACACACCATGACTTCTTCAATCTCCACACCCATTCAAATCGCAACTGCGCTGCTGATGAGCTCGCTGTTTGTTGTCGGTTGTTCCAGCTCTAGCAGCACCCCATCAACCACGGGTAATGAAGTTACTGGTTCAGATGGCACTGCAGATGGTATGGAGATGTCTCCAATTGCTGGCAATGATAATAATTCAGGTGATATGACAACGGGCTCATCAGACGACCCAGTCGTGACTGATCCATTAACTCAAAATACTACGCGCGTAAGTTTTAATATCCAAGTCCCTGCTTATCAATCTAATGCGCTTCAGGTTCGAATTGTATGGGGCGACAAAGATATCAATGCTGGATGGGTAGGTGATGAATTTTGGTCGGCCACTGACGACTTCCCCACTAATACTGAAAACAACTTAGTCGTGTCATTTAACGATGAGAATGGCGCTATTACCGTCGGGACTGTTGAGCAAGTATTTAAAACCGGTATTAATGCATCTGAAGCGGTTGGCATTACTGCTGATCAGTTCGACACCGATAAGTGGGATACCGACGGCGATGGCACCAGCAACCTTAGCGAGTTAATCGCAGGAACCTACGCATCTGAAGGCACTCGCGTATTGCTCTTTAGTGAAACTCAAGACTTCCGCCACGATTCAACCGAGGTTGCAGTAACAGCACTTGAAGAGATTGCGGCATCAACCGGCTTTCAAACTGATCGTGCTAATGATTCAGCAGGCGTGTTTACTACCGCTAACCTTGCCAACTACGATGCCGTCGTTTGGGTTCAAACATCAGGTGATGTATTGAACGCAAGCGAGCAAGCTGCATTTGAACAATACATTCGATCAGGTGGTGGCTACGCTGGCATCCATGCAGCCAGTTTTACAGAATACCAATGGCCTTGGTATGGCGCGCTTGTTGGGGCTTATTTCGCAAGCCACCCCGACCAACAAATAGCCACTCAAATTGTGGAAAACCAATCTCATTCATCAACGGCTCACCTAGGCACAAGCTGGACACGCTTTGATGAATGGTATGACTACAGCAGCAACCCTCGTGCAGAAGTTAACGTATTACTTAGCTTAGACGAAAGCTCATACACAGGCGGAACCATGGGCGACGATCACCCGAGCGCTTGGTATCACGAATACGACGGTGGCCGGTCTTGGTATACCGGTGGCGGCCACACCAATGAAAGTTATTCAGAAGCTGATTTTAGGGCGCATTTGTT
>CALJAA010000143.1 GCA_938028465.1 uncultured Granulosicoccaceae bacterium
CACAGTGCTTGCAAACGATGTGGTGGTACCGGCCAGTATTAGCGCCGCGCCATCGCGTAGTATTGTGCGGCGACCTTCGCGATTTTGTACAACGATTTTATCTTCTGTTTTCTTAACCATTAGATCTCCTTACGCAACACGGTTATCGACGAGCTTTGAATCTACTCAGTTATAATTCGCATAGCTGAGTTGAGATCAACCCAGCTTTAATTTAGCAAAATCACCTTACCAAACTTTATCCTACCAAAACTAGCGCATTTTCTAATATCAATTGCTTACACAACGCCATACGTTGTTCTTGGCTAAGCGACGGGATTGCCTGACATTCAAAGTTATCGCTTTTTTGTGCCAATATCCACTGCATCGCAGCGCCTAATGGATCAGTGAAGTGCAGAATTTTACCAAACAAACGCAGCTTTACCGTGTCATCGCTGCGCGACAGGTTCATGACGTTTTGATGATTAACTGACAGCAAGCTTATATCAGTTAGCTGATCACTCGCTGATTCAGTAATCGTTTGTAATGTGGGATCAGCAAGTGAGTCTAATGCTAAGTTATCTTGCAGCTGCTCAAACGCTGCAGCTGCAAGATTATTGTCAATAACTGTCGGTAGTGGAATGTCAGCTGGCATCGCAGAGAATGCGTCGCTGCCTCCAGTTAACGACTCAACTGTACGGCGTAACCCTGTATGACTAGACGACATCAGCTCAAGCTGTTGCTGTAGCAGTTCTTTATAAGTGGCCGTGTAAATACCAATAGTGACATGTAAAGAGGCTTCTTCGCCTGCAGCCACTGCATCGTGCATCATTCCTCTTGGAATGTACAAGGTATCTCCAGGCTCCAACCTTATTTCTTCAGTTAATTCGCCTGCCTTATTTACAGAGGAATCAAACCTCTCACTGCCAAACGGCAGGACTACCCCGTTGGTATAAAACCGGAATGTTTTGCAACCGGACACCTGCGATATTATTACATCGTGTGCATCGTAGTGCGCATTGAAGCCTTGCTGAGTAGCAGGCGAGAGGTAAACGTTTGCTAAGCATGGTAGCTTTATTACTGATTGCAACTCTCTGCACAGGGCATGCACTTGCGAAAAATAGTTATGCGCTTGTGACCAAACAATGGTCGCTCCTTCCGCATGGAGTTGCGCCGCAATGTTTGGCAATATTTTATTTTTGCTGTCTGTATAAGATTCAGGGTTTAAGGATCGACCCGCTTGAGTTAACTGCAAATCAGGAAAATAGAGCTGGTGGCCGGAAAGCGCGTCAAGCAGCGCTTGTTGGGTGATAACGTCTGTGTAACGAGTTGATGACGCCCGACTAATATGAAGGGGCTGTTGCTCCCAGTATTCAGCAAAAAATTCCTCCACGCTAATGGGTGACAGAATGCGATTATCGTAAGCCATAGTTCAGTTGGATCGACCTAGAATAGAACGTTCAATATTGATACATCAAGGCTAATAATGCAAAAAAACAGTCATTTAACTGAAAGATGACTGGATACACTAGTATGTCGTTTTTAACTACCTGAAAAGATTCCGCTTCATTTTGATAAATCGGACACAAGCGGATGGGTTACGTCGAATTTTTTATTAAAAAAAACTAAATCGCGCTCTATCGGAGTCGACAACAGCGGTATGCTATTTGGTATCAGTAGAACACTCGTTATTTGGACTGCGCTAATCGCCATCCCAGCTGTGGTAGCTTGTGCAATCTCCTATGCCACATTTCGCTCGCAACTAACCGATAACGCAGCGAAGAACCTTCAGTTTCTGCACAAAACCGAATTGGCTCGAGTTCAATCTACGCTGCATACAGCGCTCGATAGTGTAAACAAACTAGCTGCCACACCGATACTGCAGTCATTGGTTGATGCTCATTTTTTAGCATCGCTATCTGTAAAGGCACCCCAGTCTTTCCCAGCAGGCAAAACTCTGGGCGTGGTTGAACTCAACGCTCAACAACCACTACAAGGCCTAACCAATCACCTAATGGAGCAAACCCTATCCAACGCTCCGAATCTAACTTCAATAACAATAATAGGAAAAGTTGGCGATGTGCTTGGCCAAACGGGTGACACTACTTGGCCTACAAGCATCCAAAAAGCACAAATACCAAACGAGCTAGGCAAACTGTCTCAGATTAGCCAGGTATGGAAAACCACTAATGGCAGTATGATTGTTGGCATCACCGCTCCAATCTTCTATCAGAGCAATCGCATCCTTGGTTATTTGAGGGCCGAATTTGCAATCGATAGCATACTCAAGCCACTCGACGCTTACACAGAACTCGGCGATTCTGCGGAAGCATTTTTAATTATTCGCAATGGCACACAAACATCGATACTAAGCTCACAAGGTTTAGCGCCCGCTGATGAAATCATGGCATCCCTGCCAGCGCAATATGCCTCAGGAATAGAGCAATCACCGGGTTTGCAAACAAGCGAAATTGTCAACACCGAAAAACTTCAAGGCATACAAACCATCACAGCTATAGGCGCTATCGCAGAAACCAACTGGATCTTGTTGTTCAGCATTGACAAAAGCGAAGTGATCGCGCCAACCAACATGATTCGCGTAATGCTGGTACTTGCCGTAGCCGCTACTCTGTTAATCACGTTAATCGTCATTTTAATTGTTATTCGCCCGCTAATGGGAAGAATAAAAAATATTGCAACTGCTTCAGATAATTTCTCGAATCGAAAATTTAAATTCTATATCAATGACGAGAAGAAAGATGAAATCGGGGTCTTGGCATTTCATATTGATAACATAGCAGCAGAGCTAGCGTCAAAAACTAACTTGCAAGCCGCTGTGCATGAGCAAATACACTACCGAGACACTCATGATGAAACCACTGGCTTACTCAATCGACACTCGCTGATGCAAATACTATCGGAGCTGAAACCAGCCTCTAGCGATCACGCCATCAATGCATTGGCCATTGATTTTGGATTCAATTTAAGTCATGAGAATCAACAGGGGAATGTAGACGAATATGTAACGCTAACCAATTTTTGCAAAATGCTGGAAGAGCTCGCACCTAATAGCGTGCATGCAGCCCTATGGAACAACAGTACAATCATGGTACTACTACCCGATGCAACCACAGACGCCATAACAACACTAAAACAAAACATCGGTAAATGGCAACAAACACAAACCAAGATCAAGGGATCGACTAGGCTTACTTTGCGATATGGTTCTGCTTCAGCTAGCTCTACGAACAATACTGACGACCTATTCCGACAAGCCTTCGAGGAACTCACTCTCCAGAAAAACAACGATAGCGAAATGTCTAACGCGTCCTTGGGATCCGCACTATTTGTGGAGACTGCGATAAAAGAAAATCGTATAGAAGTCTGGTACCAACCAGTAGTTGAGATAGCAGACGATAGCACTCTCATCTTAATCGGCGCAGAAGCGATAGTTCGTATCCGTAGCGAATCAGGCGAAATTCATTTAGCTGAGGAATTTATGCCGCATATTCAAGATCACTCGGCAGGATCAAACCTGGATAAAACCGTTGTATCGCTGGTGACAAAATCAGCGGCGACATGGAATGATTTGAGTCGTTCTATCAAAGATTTCAGTATATCGATCAATCTAACTCGTCGGTCCCTCAACAATATGAACATGATGGAGCATATAGCCGTTGAATCAGCTCAAAATGCTTTTGACATACAATCGCTCATTTTTGAGGTTTCACCAACATCCATAAACGCACAGCTAGACAACCTAATGCTTTATAACTCAATGGGCGTTAGGTTTGCTATTGACGATGTTGGCATACAGAATTTTAGTTTCAGCCAATTGAAAAGCCTGCAACCCGATCTCGTAAAAATTAATTGGGCCAATATCTCCAAAGCATCTCAATCCTCAGACGGCCTAACCGCCAAACATTTTTTGAATCTTATAAAATTCTTTAGATCGATAGGCACTGATGTGGTAGCAAAGAATATAGAGAATCAAGGGCAAGCGATTGCCATGAACAAACACGGGATCCGGCTAATGCAAGGATATCAATTTGGCGCTCCCGTCGATCTACACACATTCATCGAGCAGTCGCACTCATATACAACGATTGCAAATACGACAATAGCAAAACAATCCGCTGTTTGAGACTCCCTTCTCTTCCGCATTGCCTTTTTTGTCTACTAACGCGTTTTGGCTGCTGTTAATATGTCGTTAAACGTTTGGCTTGGGCGCATCACTTGCTTGCACAACTCCGGATCCGCAAAAAAGTATCCGCCAGTATCAACAGGACTCCCTTGCACCGCATTTAGCTCGTCAACAATGGTTTTCTCTTGCTTGCTCAGTTGCTCAAACAGCGGTTTGAATTGCTCAGCAAGTGCCGTATCGTCCGTTTGATTTGCCACTTCTTCAGCCCAATAAAGGCACAGATAAAAATGACTGCCCCGGTTATCTAGCTGACCGACTTTACGCTGTGGAGATTTATTGTTTTCTAGCAATCGACCCGTAGCCGCATCCAATGCAGTAGCGAGTACTTTGGCTTGATTGTTATCGTTCTTGATACCCAGATCTTCTATCGATACTGCCAGAGCTAGAAACTCGCCGAGCGAATCCCAACGTAAATGGTTTTCTTCCAATAGCTGTTGAACGTGCTTAGGCGCAGAACCACCCGCACCCGTTTCGAACAAACCGCCACCAGCCATCAGGGGTACGATCGATAGCATTTTGGCACTGGTGCCGAGTTCAAGGATTGGAAACAAATCTGTTAGGTAATCACGCAGAATGTTACCCGTAGCTGAAATGGTATCGGTACCACGTGCAACTCGCTCGAGCGTATAACGCATGGCACGCACCTGAGACATGATTTGAATATCAAGCCCCGTAGTATCGTGATCTTGTAAGTAGAGCTCAACTTTATCGATTAGCTCACTTTCGTGTGGACGATATCGATCAAGCCAGAAAACAACAGGTGTATCCGATTCACGCGCACGCCTTACGGCTAACTTAACCCAATCTTGTATCGGTGCATCTTTAACTTGGCACATACGCATGATGTCGCCTTCTTCAACATTTTGCTCTAGCAGCACCTCACCAGTAGCTTCATCAGTAATACGTACCACGCCATCTTCTGCTGCCTCAAATGTTTTATCGTGAGAGCCATACTCTTCAGCCTTTTGTGCCATCAAGCCAACATTAGGCACAGTGCCCATCGTGGCTGGATCAAAGTTACCGTGCCACTTACAAAAATTAATGATCTCTTGATAGATTCGAGCAAATGTAGACTCCGGAATAACCGCCTTGCAATCATAGAGCGTGTCATCACCACCCCACATCTGCCCACCGGTACGGATCATGGCAGGCATCGATGCATCAACAATCACATCACTAGGCGAATGAAAATTAGTAATGCCTTTTGAGGAATCAACCATAGCCAGACGTGGGCGACGCACTCTGCAGGCTTGCAAATCACGTTCAATTTCTTCACGCCTTGATGACGGTAGCCCTTCTATTTTTTCATAGAGATCGGCCATACCGTTATTCACGTTAATGCCGAGTTCATCAAAGTAAGCACCGTGCTTATCGAACGCTTCTTTATAGTAAGTTTTAATCGCGTGGCCAAACACAATCGGATGCGACACTTTCATCATCGTGGCTTTAACGTGCAATGAAAACAAGATGCCAGACTCACGGCAATCTTCCATCTCACGCTCATAGAACTCACAAAGCGCTTTTTTACTCATAAACATGAGATCGATTATTTCTTTATCTAGAAGCTCAATACCTGTTTTGAGATCAACGCTCTTACCAGAACTACCGACCAACTCCATCTTTACAGTGCGTGCCTTATCTAAGGTCATGGATTTTTCACCATGATAAAAATCACCACTGTGCATATGTGATACATGAGTACGCGACCACTGCTTCCACTCACCCATCGAGTGTGGATTATTTTTAGCGTAATTTTTAACAGCCTTTGGTGCGCGACGATCAGAGTTACCTTCACGTAGCACTGGGTTTACGGCGCTACCGAGTGTTTTACCGTAACGACGACGAAGTTCAATCTCTTCTTCGGTTTGTGGATCTTCTGGGAAGTCAGGTATGGCAAAGCCTTTTTCTTGTAGTTCGGCGATGCACAATTTCAGCTGTTGGACGGATGCACTGATATTGGGCAATTTAATAATGTTGGCACTTGGATCTTGAGTTAGTTCGCCAAGCTCTGCCAGATTGTTAGGTACTTTTTGCTCATCGTTGAGGTAATCAGGAAACTCGGCCAGCACTCGTGCTGCCACTGAGATATCACGCAGCTCGACATCAATACCTGCAGCAGCGGTAAAGGTGCGAATGATTGGAAGCAATGACGCAGTGGCCAGCAGAGGGGCTTCGTCGGTAAGGGTGTATATGATCTTCTGCTTGTTGTCAGACATTATTGCTATATCCCCACCTGTTTGGTTAATCGATTATTTTATCAGTATAGACACTACCTGCGCCTGTACTGCGCTATTCACAACTGTTGTAAGGCTATTGCCCAGCCGTCATTGACCCTGTCAACTAGTGCACTATCAGACTACTGGCACCGTCATAGCCCCCAAACCTTCTATCGAGACCGCCATTGTATCCCCTTTGACAATCGGGCCAACACCAGCTGGCGTGCCAGAGAGGATTACGTCTCCAGCGTCAAGCTCAAAGTATTCAGATAGATAGGCAATCATCTCGGGCACTTTCCAGATCATTTGGTTGAGATCACCTTCTTGTTTGATCTCACCATTAACTTTTAGTTCGACTCTTCCCTGATCCACATGTCCAACTTCGTCAACAGTATGGATAACGCCGACTGGAGCCGACCGCTCAAACGCTTTACCGATTTCCCAGGGCCGGCCAGATTTTTTCGCCACACCTTGCAGATCACGCCGTGTCATATCTAGGCAGAGCGCATAACCAAACACATGCTCAAGCGCTTGGGCTTGAGCGATGTTTTTGCCACCCGATTTTAACATTACTGCCATTTCAATCTCGTGGTGAACATCGGACGACTTCGGCGGATAGAGGAACTCACCAGAGATATCGAGATTGTTTGCGTTTTTTTGAAAGAAAAATGGCGGCTCACGGTCGGGATCATGGCCCATTTCAATAGCGTGTGCGGCATAGTTACGCCCAATACAATAGACCCGACGAACAGGAAACTGTTTTTCTATACCTGCTACGGGCAAGGCCACAATAGGCGGCGCTTGAATCGCGTATTCAGCCACGATGGATGACTCCAATATTTTTAACGAGCTAAGTGGATGATTTTAACCTATTACCGAGAGTTGGCAACAGAAATACGAATGTAGTCCTAACTAGTTAAGCCGCTTTTTTTTTAACGTCGGGCACAACAGTACAATGTAATGGTTTAAGCCTCAGTTGATCTACAACCTCAAAAACGAGATCAGCTTTTTGATCTAACCACTCATACCGCTTGCGATAAAGTGAACGCTTTTTAGGCTTGATGTCGTTGGCGTCTTTTCGTTGTGGCTCATTACGAAGCTGGTAAAGCGAAGCGGAAAACGGCTCAGCATTGAATTCGTTCCACAGCTGATCAAAATCAAATTCAACCTTAGCGCGTTTCTCATCACTGTATTGATCAGCCTGATAAATATGACCTGTGTTGGATACGCCGTAGATCACATCAATTTCGAGTGCGCGCATTACCATATACAAACTTTCAACCATCAAAGCTTTTGGCCGCAAGCCATGCAAACTTCGCGTTAAGCTGACAATCGTTTTTTGACGATCTGGAACCAGGTCATTTGGCCCCTGTAGCGCGCCGATATAGCAAACTGGGCTGGGGTCCAAAGATAAATGAAACGACACCGTATAAACCTCGCGAGCTTCACTATCACACAGGCGTATGCCCAGCGACCCTTCACATTGATAACCTGGAAAGAGTTCCACAAAAAACTGTTCGTCGTCTTTGGTAGAAAAATCAAACAATCGAACACCTTCAGCCCTGTAGAACAGCGCGGCATTTCTACCAAATGTGGATTTTAGGTACTGAAAATGTTTTTTAATCTGTTCAGTGCGCTCATTAACAGCCCAATCAACGCAAACATAAGGATCAAACGGTTTATCTAATATTGCAGGGAACAACTCTAAAACTTCAGCCAGTTCAGAGCAATCAAACGTTTTTTGAATCGTTTGTAGCTCACGCTTTTGTCGAATGCCGTTGATACAAAATACAGCAGACTTTTTAAGCCGTCTGAACGCGGAGGCATTAGGATAAAGCGAACTGGCTATTAATGGCAGGCGCGATACATACACACCGTACTCCCATACGGATTGCTGTCGCTCTTGCTCGCTAGTATCCGACCCAGACAAAATACACCTATATGCTTAACAGTTAAGCTTCCAGTACTAAAAACGGCAGCAGCGAGGCCACCTGAAGCGCAAGAGTGGTGGTGCTGCGCGTTTAGAACAGAGGGATCATCAGGTAGTCGAATAAATGAGCACCGGTTCATAAAACGAACCCTAATTTACGGTGGGCTTATAGCTCATGGAAGCGCAGGATTGGCATCGTGCGCTGCTCAGCAGTGAGCTCGCCCTTGCGCAAATCAGTAGCCATGCAAGAAATAGCGCTAACGTTTAAGTCACCTAATCTGCCATCAATGCTGCGATGTATATGCCCACAGTAAATCCCATTAACTTGCTGGTGAGAGCTTAGCAAGGCGCGCAGCTTCGCTACCTCCTGCCAGTCTTCAAACTGAAATGGATCAGGTATCGCCCCAACCTCAAACGGCGTGTGATGCATAAACACAGCAGTGGGCTTCGATGAATCGGCTTCTAACATAGTCTTAATCTGCTTAAACTTGGCCTCTCCCAACAACCCCTTATTGCTGTTATCACTCAAGGTATCCAACACAATCAAGCGAACAGGGAAATGATCAACAGAATATTGAATAAACTCATCGCCCTGACAAATCGTTTTCTCGTCAGCGAAGGCATCAATCAGCGCAGGCCGCTTGTCCTTATTACCTGGCATCACAAAATACGGCATCTTAAGTTCATCCAGTGCAAGCTTGGCAGTGTTATATTCCTCTGCAACGCCATTATGCGTAATATCGCCCGTATGCATAACAACATCAGGCTGTTCGGCGGCTGCATTGATCGCCTCGACACACGCTTGCAAGTCTGCTGTACGTTGCGGATGATCCACAGAGATGTGGCTGTCAGAAATATGTACGATGCGCATTGTGATGTCCATTGCGAGCAACTCACCAACGTAGTTGCCCGTTTAGCTAATTTTAGGATCAAGATCTACCATGAATGATAGTCGACCCTCACTGGATGATTTAACCCAGCAGTTAATCGAATTTCGTGACGCGCGTGATTGGCGTCAGTTTCATTCGCTAAAGGATCTCATTCTGTCATTGAGCTTAGAAGCCAGCGAGCTACTCGAACTCTCACAATGGAAGCCCGAAAAACAGTTTGAAGATGAAGCACTGAACGACGAAAAAATGCAGCACCGGCTCAAAGAAGAATGCGCCGATGTGCTGCTTTATTTGTTATTGATAGCAGAGCGCGCCGGCATTGATCTTCAACAGGCAGCCGAACAAAAATTGGCTGCCAATAATGCAAAGTATCCGGTTGAAAAATCACGTGGCACTTCGACTAAGTACACCGAGCTATAGCGAGTTCGTACTAACTCGCTCTACGCTTCGTTCTTATAATGATCCATTAAGATTTTAGCCACCTCAGGGCGAGAAAATTCAGCTGGCGGTGCAATACCCTTACCCAACATCTCGCGTACGGCAGTACCCGATAGCAATACAAAGTCATCCTTTGTGTGATCAGGCGCTTCCCTCATCATCACGACTTGATTGAGCTTTTTAGAATAGGCAGTGTGATCAGCTTTGAACAGCTCGATCTCCAACGCACCCTCTGGGATCTGATCAAAGATTTCTTGTGCTTCGAATGGTTCGTAGTAATCACCCACACCCGCATGGTCACGACCGATAATAAAATGAGTTGCACCCATGTTTTGACGAAACAAGGCATGAAGCAATGCTTCACGTGGGCCTGCATACAGCATGTCAAAACCATAACCAGAAATTAGAACGGTATTTTTAGGAAAATAATGCTCAACCATCGTGCTGATAGCCGCTTCACGCACATTAGCCGGAATATCCCCTGCTTTAAGCTTACCCAACAACATATGGATAACCAAACCATCTGCCCCTAAGCGATCCATAGCTAGAGTACATAACTCCTCGTGTGCCCGATGCATTGGGTTGCGAGTTTGAAAAGCAACGATACGCTTCCATCCCATCGCCTCAATGTGCTTACGTATCTCAACTGCTGTTTGAAATGTGCCCGGAAAATCAACTTCGAAGTAACTGTAGTTTAGTACTTGGATAGATCCCGATACCGACACCTTGCCTTGTGCTAAAAATTCGGCTACCCCAGGATGAGCGGAATCAGTGGTACCAAATACTTTTTGTGCGAGTAGCTCTATTTCAGCATCTGTGAATTCTTCAATGGCTTCGATCTTTTGTATTGCGATAACAGGATTACCCGCAACGTTTGGATCATGCAGTGCGATGGTGTCACCCACTTTTGCATCTGGCTTGTTTTGAAGCAAATTGAGAACCGGCGTTGGCCAAAACAAACCACTTGTTGTTTTCATTGAATTGGCTACAGACAATGCATTCGCTTTATCCATGTAACCCGTAAGCGGCGTAAAGTAACCACCACCTAACATCACCGCATTACCCGCAGCAGCTGAACTAATCGTGACTGAAGGTAAAGAGGAGGATTCTTTAACTAAGCGAGCGCGCTCACTATCATCACTTACAAATAACGGATTGAGCTGATCAGCTCCGTGAGGCTTAATAAGATTTACCATGCGTGCAACTGTTCTCCGCTTAACGCAGTTTTAAAATGGATAAGTTGGAGCGATATCGGTATCACCCCGGTCTTCGTATTCAAATGTTCGTTTTGCCATTTTGTGATAGGGCAAATTGTGCTCTTTCATAAATCGATGTACTCGTTCTTTCGTCCATCGTGCCAAAGGGTCGATCTTTATCTTCTGACCATCTGTATCAACACGCTCCACAATCGAGCTCACCGGTGGCACATGATACACCCCACTGACCCAACATTTGTAAGGTGCCAAGCAATCATTCAGGTGCAATATCTCATAGCTTTGGCCGGGCCGGTTTAGGTAGCTCACCCACATGTCTTCACAGTGATCCCGGTCATCTGCACGAGTTTGGGGCTCATGGCCGTCATTCATACTGGTGTTTGTCAGCCCTAGAAGATCGATAATCTGCTGCCTGTACTGAGCGCTTTCTTCAAAAACGGGCGGCCGTTGGCAAAAAATGACCGGTGTGGCTGGATCAATATCTGCCACCATTTTCAACACGACAATACTGGACGCCCGCAGCGATGCAGTGATGACGATGTCATCAGGGAATTTTTCTGTAATCAGGTAACGCAATAAGCCCTGTGCATCAAGATCTGCGCTAACTTTTCGTATCTGCTGCCTTAATGGCATAAAAACACCCCAAACTGGCCGAGGGATCGTTATACCATTGAATCTACATTGGGCAAAGCGAAAACCAACAATGACAAACCAGACCCCTAGAAAGATTCTACTCACTGGCGTTAGCCGCGGCCTCGGGCGTGCGCTGAGCGAGGCTTTCACTGCGCAAGGTCACGCTGTTGCTGGTTGCGCACGTAACGCCAGTGATATCAAATCAATGCAATCTGCATTTCCGGCTAACTGCGATTTTACCGCGGTTGATTTGTCCTCCGATACCGAAACAGGCGAATGGATCAATCAGCTTGTTACGCGTTGGGGCACACCCGATCTTGTCATCAATAATGCAGCCATCATTAACGAGAACATGCCCCTATGGGAAGTGCCGTATTCCGACTTTACCCATCTAATTAATATCAATATCAACGGCGTGTTTTCAGTGATAAGGCACGTCATGCCCCACCTTATAGAGCAACAACACGGAGTCATTGCTAATTTAAGCAGTGGCTGGGGCCGTTCGGTATCTGCTGATGTGGCGTCTTACTGCACCAGCAAATGGGCGATTGAAGGAATGACAAAAGCACTAGCGGAGGACGTACCGCCTGGTCTCGCAGCGGTACCAGTCAATCCAGGTGTGATTAATACAGACATGCTGCAATCGTGTTTTGGCGATTCTGCCGATGATGCACAAACCGCAGAGCAATGGGCCGAAGCGGCTGCACCTTTTTTCTTAGGGTTGAGTGAGAGTGATAATGGGAAGTCGTTGAGCGTTTGACGCGGTCATTCCCGCGTAGTGTCATTCCCGCATTCTGTCATCCCCGCGTAGGCGGGGATGACGATACTAACCTAACCTTTCTGCAAGCAATTCAATATGCGCAGGCCCAACCTCACAACAGCCACCAATAATGGTTGCACCATCGGCAGCCCATTGCTTTGCAAACATTGCATAGGCATCTGGGTCGAGATCAGTACGTGCTTTTAACAAATCAACAGTGGCACCGATCTTATTGAAGTTCGCGTGAATACCCGTAAAACCATTTGCATAAGCACCAACTGGAATGCCTGACTTAGCTATCAATGGTATTGCGACACTTACTGCCTCTGGTACGGAGCAATTAATCAACACCGCATCCGCGCCGTATTCTTTTAGTAATGGCAACGCTTCAACCACTGGCTCGCCCGAACGCAATTTAGAACCATCACTGTCATCAACCGATAGCGCCACCCAAACTTGTTTATCAAACTGAGACATCGCCATTAGTGCACCGCGCGCTTGATCAACAGATGACATGGTTTCGGCAATAAAAATATCGACGTAGTCCTGTTGTATTGCGCAGATATTTCGATAAGCCTCAGCGGCTTGTTCAGCCAGTGGTGCCTTATCCGGCTGGTATGAGAAACCTTGCGGCCCTAGCGAACCCGCAACCTTGCCACTCCCATGGCTATCGCGAGCATCGACAGCGAGTTGACATGCAGTACGCTGCAACTCTTCTAGGCGGTCAGACAGGTCGTGGCTTTCAAGACGGTCAGGCAATACTGAATAGGTGTTGGTCGTGGCGACCTGTGCGCCCGCGTTAAAGTATGCATCGTGCACATCACGTACCCATTGCGGATTATCGAGCAATGCCTGTACCGACCATAACGCCGTGGGCTTGCCTGATCGAGCTACTAACTCTTGGCCCATGCCGCCATCTAGGATAGTGATTGCCATCGGTGTAAACCTGAAAATAAAGTAGGCCTGTAATTTACCCGATTTGACGCTATAACGGTGCTCGATTCAATTGCTTAGCCCCAGAATCGAACTTATCGACCCAACGGACACTCTCTATCTTCAATACACAACTGCAAGGCTTCAAAATGCCACAACGAACACCCATGTACCAAAGCCAAAATAAAAACCTATTGAGCTTCGGCAGTATCGCTGCCCTGCTAATTGTTGGCCTAAGCTTTTTTAGCAGCGCAGTAGCACAGGACGTAAGCAAGATTAAGAATGCAACAGCACAACCACTGCCTCAATACGTCATCGATATATTCGGTCAGCCACCCGAAACACCAACCGGCCCTCTTAGCGATGACATCATCAACGCACTAGAAACCGCATTTGGCAAAAACTTGGAAACACTAACTTGGGGTGAAGAACAGTCGAAGGCAATAGAAACAATCTCAGCTTCTAAAGACCCAAGGCTTGCGTGGGTAGTGAGTGACATGATGCGAATATCATCCTCCTTCCCTTTAACCCAACTACTAGCGAAGTCAACCAGCAAACTGCTGAACCTTGATTTCAGTGAACGCAAGGACTACTGGAGAGAAACAACTGATAGCTTAATGGCATGGAACATACCTGCTCCACCCAACTACTTACATTACAAACGCAATATTTTTCTGTTAGTTGAGCCCGCTTGGGACAAACTCTTTGTCGAAGGCGATATCGATTGGCGACACGTTTCGTGGGG
>CALJAA010000144.1 GCA_938028465.1 uncultured Granulosicoccaceae bacterium
TAGACATGTCATACACAGCTATCGGACGCGACTGCTATCAAATTAATGGTGTTCGATGCTTTGGGTAGTTGGGATCAATGATTGATGTTGATACATGAACTGCATCACACATCGGATTGCCATTTTTGACGGCATACAAAACTGAGGCTAGTCATGCTCGCGGGGGTGACTAAATTGCGGGGATGAAAGAGGAAAACTAACCACCCCGATGCTTAAAACTATCACGCCTAAAAGAATATAAGGCGTTAGGATCAACCGCCACATCGACCACTGCAGGTTTGCCACAAGCAAGTGCTGCTTCTATAGCATCAGCAACTTGTGCATTCGTCTCCGCTCGGAAACCCGCGGCTCCATATAGCTCGGCTAACTTATCGAAACGCGGGCTGGATACATCAGCACCAATATATCGCTCCCCAAAAAAATCTCTTTGATAGGCTTTTTCCGCGCCCCAGCATTGGTTGTTCATTACAACCGTTACTGTGTTGATACCGTGATCCACAGCAGTCGATAATTCCGACACTGTCATGCCAAAACCGCCATCGCCCATCAACGACACAACAGGACGTTCAGGTTGCGCAAGCTTGATACCTAAGCCACAAGCAAATGAAAACCCAACTAAGCCAAAGTCCAAAGGAGTATACAAAGTCTTTGGCTCCCAATAATTCAGTGCGTCGGTCGCTTGTAAGCACAGTGTGCCGGCATCCAATGTAATGGCGGCATTCTTTGGTAGGACTTGCCGAAACGTTTTGAACAGGCCATGTGGTTGAATGGGAATCGCTTCAACGTCTGCATTGTCGTCTCGTGTTTGTAGATAAGTTTTACGTTCATCCATAAAGCCTTGTGACCAAGCATCCGCTGTATTGCGTAGTTGTTGCTTGGTGAGCTCAGCCGTTAATTGTGCGGCAGCGGTCGGTGCATCTGCCCATATACCAAGCTCAACTGGAAAGTAACGGCCTATCGCCGTTGGCTCAAGTTCAACATGGATAATCTTTGCATCACGATTAATATTGTCGTAGGTATAAAACGTTGAATTAAAACCCAAGCGCGTACCCAGTGCCAGTATCACGTCGGCTTCTTTTACTAATCGTGATGCAACCGGATTACCACGTGGTCCCATCTGGCCTGCATTTAATGGATGGGAAAACGGTATTGCATCGCCATGACCTGGCGATGTGACAATAGGGCAGTTAAGCGCTGCTGCCAAATCGCACGCTTGCGTATGGCTAGCCGTGTTTTTAATGCCACCACCAGCAATGATCACCGGCTGAGTCGCATTGCCTAGCAGTGCTGCCGCCTCGACGATCTGTTCGCTGTTAGCAGCAGGGAGCGAATGCGCTCGATAACTACGCGGCGTTTGCTGTGGTTCGTAACCGGCAGTGGTGGATAACACATCGCGTGGCAAGTTCAGTTGCACTGGCCCACGGCGAGGTGTCATGGCTACACGAAACGCTTCTCTAAACATTTCGGGCACGCGATCCGCGCTAGTGGCTGTCCACGTTTTTTTTGTAATCGGCGTAAACAGCGCTTGCTGATCGACCTCTTGAAACGCATCACGATAAACGTGAGCAGACGACAAAGCCCCTGAGATTGACACGACGGGTGAGAACGCAGCCTTAGCTTGTGCAAGGCCAGTGGTTAAATTAGTTGTACCTGGCCCATTTTGGCCAGCGAGTATCACGCCGGGTCGCCCTGAAACACGTGCATAGCCATCGGCCATGTGAGTACCAGTGCGTTCGTCATGGACACCAATGAGCTTAATGCTGTCGGCATCGTACAATGCATCGAAGAGTTCCATTGTGGCTGAGCCGATCAACCCAAACACGTGCTTGGTGTTTTCAGCTTTTAGGGCCTCAACTGCGGCTTGGCCGCCGGTCATGTTTTTCATGCGCTTGGTCTCTTAATGCAGATAGTCGCTAGTCACCAATTGGGCTTATACGCCGGCTGGGTTATCCACGTCGTGGCCCATTTCTTTTAAGTCTTGATAGCGATCACCAATTCGGTGTAGTGGGTGGCCACCAATTGATGCGCCTAATGCAATCACAAGCTCATCCGCAGCTGGTGCATCTGGTATGCAGGCGTGAATAGTTTGATAGTGTGAACGCCGGCCAGCATCGTGTTTATCCATGAGTGGGATGATGATGGGTGTACCCATGTTGCCACGCAGGTTTGCAAAAGCAAGATACGATTTTGCCTTCACGGCGTCGCGATACTGGTTACCAAACCAGAGCGTGTGGGTCAGCGCTTGTGCATGTTCAATTTCGCCGCCACTACCCACAACAGATGCCTTGCCATAGCCTTCAATTTTGTCGCCGGTTATTTCTAAAATCATATCGGTTAAGAGTTTGCCCACCACTGGGCCTATCTCACGCACTTCTGGTGATAGATCTTCAACAAAGCCGCGACCAAACCAAGGGTTGGCAATGACGGCCATGGCGGCGACAAGTTTGGTAGGCTCGGGTACGCTTTTACCACCTTCGATAAACGTGTCTTGAACTTGGATAAGGGAACGGCGAATGTAGTTAGACATAATATTGGGCATCGAATTTTTGTTTGTTGAGATTCGTTCGTTTTAATTTTTTAAGTGTAACGCATAGCTGTTAAGCGAACTCGGGCATGACTTCATCTATAAACAATTGTATAGAGCGTTTTTGTTGTTCGCGATTTAAACCCATGCTGGCGTAGTAGATAAATGAATCAACACCGAGTGATTGGTATCGCTTAAGTTTAGCAATCACATTTTCAGGTGTACCAAATAGCAGGTTTTCCTCTAACATTTTTGGATCAACAAAGGCATTGCCGTCGAGTTTCTCCAATGGCACGGGATCAGGAAATCCATTTTGTACATCGCCAGCCTTCATCATCAAGTTACCAAACTGGCTTAAGTTGTATCTTACTGCTTTCAATGCCGCCTCACGATCTGGCTCGCTGGCGTATACGCTGGTGTGGCGCATCATCGCCAGTGTGGGTATGAAATCATGTTCTGCTTTGGCAATGGCATCGTCAAGGCGTTGCTTATAAAGTTCGGCTTCGGTCATGTCTTTAGTGAGAGGCCACGTCATCACATTACATCGGTTGGCAACAGCATAATCAAATGTGATCGGTGAGCGCGCCGCCACCCAAGTGGGCACGTCTTTTTGTACAGGCTTAGGGCAAGAGGTTGCTTTTGGAAATTGCCAGTGCTTACCATTGTGTTCAACGTCGCCAGCCCATAGGCCGCGCACTAAGGGCAGCATCTCTTGCATGTATTCCCATGAGTCGGTTTGCTTTAAACCAGGCCGCATGCGATCAAACTCACGTTGGTATGCACCGGAACCCAACCCAAGCTCCAATCGCCCGCCGCTAATCAAATCCAACAAGGCGGCTTCGCCGGCAAGATTGATAGGGTGCCAGTAAGCTGCGTTTGCCACACCGCAACCCAAGCGTATGTTGTTGGTATTGCAGCCCCACCAAGTGAGTAACTGAAACGGGTTGGGTGCAATGGTCATCTCTATCGCATGATGCTCAGCTGCCCAGACCGTTTCAAACCCGTTCGTGTCAGCAAGCTGCACCATCTCTAAGGTATGGCGCTGCACTTCGCTCATGCAAGTGGCAGCGTCTGTGCGTTCAAGGTTAATAGAAAGATGAAATTTCATGGGCGTCTCTTGGTTGTCTTTATACTCAGTCGTGGTTTTATCGTGAAACAAATTGGCTGGCTAAGGGTGTGTCCGACGTGTTCATCCAAACCGCTTTTGGCCGGGTGTAATCCATTACTGCTTGAAATCCACTTTCGCGCCCGTAGCCTGAACTCTTCATGCCACCAAACTCAGCGATAGGCGAAATAACGCGGTAGGTGTTAACCCAAACAATGCCGGCCTTAACTGCATCTGCCACGCGTAATGAACGGGCGCTATCTTTAGTAAAGATGCCAGCAGCTAAGCCGTGTTCTGATGTGTTTGCTAATGCGACGGCTTCTTCTTCAGTCTTGAATCGGATGGCGGCCACCACCGGCCCAAATAGCTCGGTATCTACGATGTCAAGGTTTTGATTGGGGCATTCAATAATGGTGGGTTCAAAGTAGTTGCCACTGATGCCTGTTGGTTGCTTGCCCCCACAGATTACGTTGCCGCCTTGTTCTTGGGCTAACGCAAGCTGTGTTTTGATATGGGCGAGTTGGGCCTCTGTGCAGAGGGGGCCCATTTCCGTTTCATCTAGCATTGGGTCGCCGATATTCACGTTTGCTGCGATGGTACTCATGCGCTTTAAAAAGTCATCTGCGATGTCATCGTGCAAGTACAAGCGTGAGCCTGCTACACAGCTTTGGCCAGAAGCGGCGAAGATGCCACCCACGGCTCCGTTAACAGCGCTTTCAATATCAGCATCATCAAATACGATGATCGGTGATTTGCCTCCAAGCTCCAGTGATACTTCAGCAAAGTTATTTGCCGAGTTGTGTATCACTTCGCGCGCTGCATTTGGCCCGCCCGTAAATGACACGCGAGCAACGAGTGGATGGGAGGTCAGTACTTTGCCACAAGGGTCACCGTGGCCAGTAACGATATTAACTACGCCATCGGGTATGCCGGCTTCTTTGATGAGCTTGCCGAATTCAAGCAATGCTGCCGATGCATGCTCTGAGACTTTTAATACAATGGTATTACCAGCAGCGAGTGCGGGGCCGATCTTCACTGCACTTAAAAACAGTTGCGAGTTCCACGGAACGATCGCAGCAATAACACCAAGGGGTTCGCGCTTAGTAAACACGAACAAATCGGGCTTATCGATAGGCAGTGTGTCGCCGAGAATTTTGTCGGCGCAACCTGCATAAAAATGAAAGTACTCAGAAATATATTGAGCCTGCCATTTCGTTTCTTTAAACATCTTGCCGGTATCGATACTTTCGATTTTGCCAAGATGTTCTGACTGTTCTTTCAATAGATCAGCCAGGCGGCGAAGGCAGTGGCCACGTTGGGTAGGTGACAAGGTTTTCCATGGCCCTTGCTCAAGAGCAGTATGTGCAGCTTCCACCGCTGAATTAACATCCGCCTCGGTGGCTTCGGGCACAGTGCACCAGGGTGTGTTGGTAGCAGGGTTTACGCTATCGAAAGTATTGCCGTCCGAGGCATCAACCCATTTGCCATTGATAAGCATCTGATAGGATTTGAGATCGGACATAGATAAGGCTCGCTAAAGGGTCGATTCGCCGCGTTCTTATTGGTGGTTGAGCGCGTTTCTGTTTTGAGACCTTGCCAGATGCATCGAATACTGTAAATTGATATATTCTGCATACTTAATGCAAAAATGTCGAATTATCTAGCACTATGGTTTTAAGCCAAATAGAGACGTTTATCGCCATAGTCGAAACCGGTAGCCTGGTTAAGGCATCACGCTATTTAAACGTTACGCAATCCACCGTCACCGCTCGGCTCAAATCGCTCGAAGATGAAATCGGCCAGCCTCTGTTGCATCGGCAGAAGTCAGGCGTGGTGTTAACGGCAACCGGGCTGAAATTTCAGCGGTACGCTCAGTCGATGCGCAGCATGTGGCGTCAAGCGTTAGTTGAAACGTCTTTGCCTGAAGGCATGGAGTCGGTGTGTAACCTGGGTTGTGAAGCGGATCTTTGGCCTACGGTGGGTAGGCAGTTGGCTAAGTGGGTTAAGGAACATTCGCCTACCACGGCGCTAACAGTTAGGCAGTCATCTATGGATCAAATTGAGCAATGGCTTGGCATCGGATTAATCGATGCTGCCTTATCTCATCGTAGATCAACCGTTGAAACCGCTGCATCGATTCCGTTGGCCGCTGAGCAATTGGCATTGGTATCGACAGATAAGAATAGCCCAGAGCGGGGAGATCCGGGCTATGTCTACTACGATGCAGGCGTTGATTTTGGTAAGGCTCACACAATGATTTATGCTGATGCGGGTGTTGCGAAGCATACGTTTGATTCCGCCGCCTGGACGCTCGACTACCTGCTTGATTGTGGCGGCTCGGCATTTTTGCCCAAGGCTATGGCTGCGCCTTACATCAACAGTGGTGAATTATTTGAAATTGCAGGTTCACCCACGTTTACCTGTCAGGTCTTTTTAATTGCCAATACGGCCGCTCATTCAGGTTGGCCATGGCTCGATGAATTACTAGAGCACTTGAAATAGTGGCGTGCCCATGTCACGCCCATTTCAAGCCCATTTAATGGGCGCGCGCAACGGCAATCACCTCAATCTCGATTACCATTTTTTCGTACACCAAATACGGAACTGGAATGCCGGATGTAGCAGGCCCTGGCTTTTGGAAAGCGTCGGATCGTATGTTCAGATTTTGATGCAGGGCGTCTGCGGATGCATTGCCTTGATAAAACGTCGTGACCTTAACAACGTCGTCCATCGTTGCACCTAAGTCGGCAAGTATGCTGATGATATTGGTGAGCGCAATTTTTGTTTGTTCTACGATATCGTCTGGGTGCAACACCTCTGCATTGGCATCTAAAGCCACTTGCCCACCTAAGTGAATCAAGTTGCCAAAACGATTGCCGTGCTTGTAGGGCAGGTGTGTTGTCCAATCCCAATGCCCTTCAGGCCATGAATAGCGAACGGGCGGTGTATTTGCTACAGCGCCAGCTACGGCGGTAACCGCGATTTTTGTCATCAAGCCTTCACGTGCAAAGCCAGTAACAGAAATCCCCGTAGCCGCAGGCCCAGGCTCAGGGAAAAACTCCGCTCGCATCGCAGCTGGCTTTTCCCAATCCTCAGCACTGCCGTCGCCTTGATAAAACACGTTGAGCTTGAGCACGTCGCTTGGCTTGCAGTCGGCGATCTGTAATGCCAGCTCGAGGTTTTTCATCATTAGGCGAGTTTGCTCGATCACATCGCCACTGGCGTTTAGGTTTCCATTGGCAGCAATTGCCGACATATCACTAGTGAAAACTAAATCATTGCATCGCACAACATGCGAATACTGATTAGGCAAGGCGGGCAGTTTGTCGCTGCGGATATAGTGTGGATTGGTGCCGGTTCGAAATTCGGGATCAATCGCTACAGCTTCCAGTTCTATGCGCATTCCTGGGTAACACAATTCAGGTAGGCAGATAGTGGAGACGACCGGGCGAGTGTCAGTACTCAACCGCTTGGCAATCAGGGCCAAAATTTGTGCTTCGTCTTTGTCATCGCCAGTGAAGTAGATTACAAACTTCACCACATCATTTAGTTCAGCGCCTAGGTCGAGCAAAATCGACTCAACGTGTGTCAATACGTTATCGGTTTGCGTGGCTAAATCATCTGGCGTCACCACTTGGCCTTGGGTGTCTAGGTCCGCTTGGCCGCCAGTGAAGATTAAACCACCGCGACGAACGCCATGATAATGAGAAAGCGCTACCGGCCAACCCCAGTGATTCTCCGGCCAGCTGTGTGTTTTCATAATTTCTCTCCTAGACTCATATTCATATAAAAGTGTAATCGGATCAACCAAACATGAAGATGGATAACGTAGAGGTGCTAATCGAGAAAACGATGTATCGGTCTCGTTGGTTGTTGGCACCTATCTATCTGGGTTTGTCGATAGCACTGCTGGCCTTAGGTATAAAATTCTTTCAGGAATGCATTCATTTAATGTTGCATCTGCTTTCGATGAAAGAAGCTGACATGGTGCTGGTCGTGCTCTCACTTATTGATATGGCGATGGTGGGCGGCCTGATCGTCATGGTGATGATGAGTGGATACGAAAACTTCGTATCTCAGCTTGATGTGGGCGAGAACGAAGAAAAGCTAGGCTGGCTTGGAACCATGGATGCGGCGTCGCTAAAGGCGAAGATAGCGGCAAGCATTGTGGCGATATCCAGTATTCATTTGCTTAAAGCCTTTATGAATGTCCCCAATCTAGAGAGCGAACAGCTGAAGTGGTACGTGATTATTCATATGACCTTTGTTTTTTCGGCATTTTTGATGGGGTATTTGGACATGATCATCAAGCGGCCTAACTGACCATTGAGTTGTTTGATGTAAATTAGAACGTGATACGTCAGTTATTGGTCATAGTTAGATCGAATTTATTTTGATGCTACTCAGTCGATGTGAAAAACACTTGTGCATGTAAAACATAAGCAAGTGGCTTTTCCGCTTTGAGCAGTTTCAATGCAATTCGACCTGCTCTTAGCTCGGCTCTCGTGCCAGAAAACGCTATGCTTGTCTTCGCGATTTAGAAGCTAACTGTTTGAATAACAATGGGTTAATTTGCCTTTGTTGCGGAATGTAAAACCGGAGTTGAGCGTTATGAAGGGCGATAATTTCATGCCAAATTTCACTCTTCAGCTGTGGATACTATTGTCACAGAATTGACTCAGGCGTGAAATATTGGCGATGAAAAAAGCGCTGACGATTCAGACGTTTGCCGCTGGAAAAAAACCTGCCTATCCCTGTGGATTCTGCCAGATTTAGTTGTTATACTTGCGGGCTACCTAGACCCGGCGTGAAGTATTTGCGGCGGGCTTTGATTTTGTGTGACGTAAAAATCCTTTGAACACCGGGCTGTTACGACGAGTTGCTACGTAGTTTGTTGGCTAACGTCAAAACGGAGAGCCGGTGTCTGCGCTGTTAAAGCGTAGTTTTTTAAGAGAGAAGAATAATGACTCTTGGTGTAGTTGGCCGCAAAATCGGCATGACACGCATATTTGACGAATCTGGTGCATCGTTGCCAGTGACCGTCATAGAAGCGCCTAAAAACCGCGTAACAGCACGCATGACCACCGAAGTAGATGGTTATGACTCAGTGCAGGTTACGGCAGGTGAAAAGAAAACTAGCCATTTGTCAAAAGCGGAAGCTGGGCACTTTGCTAAAGCTAACGTTGCTGCAGGCCGAGGCTTGTGGGAATTCCGTCTAGAAGGCGAAGAGGGTGCAGACCTAGAAGTCGGTAGCGAAGTCGGTATCGATATGTTCGAAGCTGGCCAAAAGGTTGACGTTACCGGTACGAGTATCGGTAAAGGTTTTCAAGGTGGCGTTAAGCGTCACAACTTCCAAATGCAAGACGCTACACACGGTAACTCACTATCTCACCGTGCTCCTGGTTCGATTGGTCAAAACCAAACACCTGGGCGTGTATTCAAAGGCAAGCGAATGGCTGGCCACATGGGTGCCCGTAAACGCACAATGCAAAATCTAACAGTGGTTCGTATTGACGAAGAGCGCAACGTTATCTTGGTTCGTGGAGCTGTAGCTGGCGCGCCGGGTAGTGATGTTGTGATCAAGCCTGCTGTTAAATTCAAGAATAAGAAGGGCTAAGCGTCATGGACCTAAAAACACATAGCGGCGGCACAATGTCAGTTTCTGACACTGTATTTGGCGCCACATATAATGAAGGCCTCGTTCATCAGATCGTCACTGCTTATTTGGCAGGTGGTCGTTCTGGTAATGCTGCACAAAAGACTCGCTCTGAAGTTCGTGGCGGCGGCGCAAAGCCTTGGAAACAAAAAGGTACAGGCCGTGCTCGTGCCGGTACTTCACGTAGCCCGATTTGGGCAGGTGGTGGTGTTACTTTCGCTGCTAAGCCTCGTGACTACACACAAAAAGTAAACAAGAAGATGTACCGCGCAGCGCTACGTTCTATCTTGTCTCAGGCGGCATCTGATGGTCGTTTGGTTATCCTTGATTCATTCGATGTTGCTGAGCCTAAAACTCGTTTAATGCAAGCCAAGCTTAAAGAGCTAGAAGTCGGCAAAACATTATTGTTACTAGACAACGTATCCGAGTCTGTTTATTTGTCTAGCCGCAATCTTCCTAACCTTCAAGTTATTGATGTCGACGGCGTAGATCCAGTTAGCTTAGTGCGTTACCCACACATCGTCACTACTACTGCTGCTATCAAGCAGTTAGAGGAGCGATTAGCATGAACGACCAACGTCTATACGCTGTGCTGCTGGCACCGCATATCTCGGAAAAAACAGCACTAGCATCTGAGATGCAAGGCCGCCATACATTTAAAGTTGCAATCGATGCTAGCAAACTTGAAGTACGCAAAGCAGTAGAGCAATTATTCAAAGTTGACGTCAAGAGCGTTCAGATCGTCAACGTTAAAGGTAAGACTAAGCGATTCGGTTCCTCAATGGGGAAGCGGTCAGACTGGAAAAAAGCGACTGTTCGTTTGGCTGAAGGCCAGGACATCGACTTCATGAGCATTGGAAGTTAATCATGGCACTCGTTAAATCAAAACCAACTTCACCCGGTCGTCGTTTCCAGGTTCGAGTTGTTAATAAAGATCTCTC
>CALJAA010000145.1 GCA_938028465.1 uncultured Granulosicoccaceae bacterium
AACGCCTCGTTATTAACCCTCAAGCGAGCGCAGAGTTTAAAAGATGCAGGCCTTCAACGATTGAACGTTAGCCTAGATGCGCTCGATGATAAAACCTTTATGGAGGTTAACGACGTTGGTGTTAGTGTTCAGACTGTACTAGATGGTATCGAGAACGCATCTAAGGTTGGTTTTGAATCGGTCAAAGTCAATATGGTCGTTAAGAAAGGCTTGAATGATCACAGCATTTTGCCTATGGCCAAATTCTTCCATGGTACTGGGCAAATATTGCGTTTTATTGAGTTTATGGATGTGGGTAACAGCAATGCTTGGAACCTAGCCAATGTCGTGACCAGTCAAGAAATAGCCGACATTATTGATAAAGCGTTGCCGATCACGCCTGCAGAAGCCAACTATAAAGGTGAAGTAGCCAAACGTTGGTGTTACAACGATGGTGGTGGCGAAATAGGCATTATCTCGTCGGTGTCAGCGCCGTTTTGTGGTGATTGCAGCCGCGCTAGGCTGTCGGCAACCGGCAGTATTTACACCTGCTTGTTTGCATCAAGTGGGCACGACCTTCGCGCTGTTTTACGTGGCGACGATACTCGTTCAGTTACGCAAGCACTAAAAGATATCTGGACGCCACGACAAGACAAATACTCCGAAACCCGCACGCAGGTGAGCGTGTTGCGGCCTAAGGTAGAGATGTCATTTATAGGCGGGTAGCGTGAGCTTTGTTCGTACACTCGTCGCGGTTGTAATCTCTTTCGTTTTACTGCCGCTTCCAAGTTATGCCGATGATTCTTTATCGGTATCCATTTTATACCTTGAAGAAAAAGTCTCGCGGCCGCCTGTGTTGTCTCGATTGGTTGTTTGGCCAGAAGATGAAGGGTTGCTGGGCGCGCAGCTTGGCGTTGACGATAACAACACAACGGGTAAATTTTTAAACCAAGACTATCAGTTGCAATCGCTGATTGTGCCTGAAGGCGAACCTTTGGCTGAGCCATTGATAAAGGCACTGGCAGGATCCCCAGGTTTGGTCATCGCGAACGTACCCAAAAGCACACTATTACGTATTGCAGCACTGCCAGAGGCTCAAAACGTTTTGTTCTTTAATGCAAGAGAACAAGCTAATTCAATGCGATCTGCAGATTGTCGTGCCAATGTTTTGCATACCATGGCATCGCGCGCAATGTTAAGCGATGCATTGATGCAGTTTTACAATTTGCGTAAATGGCGCAAGCTTTTTTTAATTGAGGGCACGCACGACGGTGATAAAGAATACGCAGATGCTTTTCGACGCTCGGCTAAAAAATTCGGTTTAAAGATTCAATACGATAAAAAGTGGTTAGCTAACGCTGATATACGTCGCACCGCCGCACAGGAAGTCCCCTTGTTTACACAAGGGCGAAAATACGATGCCCTGATAGTCGCAGATGAGCAACGAGATTTCGCGCCGTATCTCTTGTACAACACCTGGTTACCTCGACCAATGGGTGGATCCGCTGGGCTAAAGCCTGCTGTTTGGTCTTCAGTGGTTGAGCAATGGGGGGCGGTACAGTTGCAAACACGATTCTCTAAACTAGCTGATAGAGGAATGACAAGTGTTGACTACGCCAATTGGGTAGCAGTGCGATCAATTGGTGAGGCAGTAACGCGTACAAAATCTACCGATGCTAGCGTAGTTCGTGAGTACTTGTTATCTGACGAATTTGAACTGGCCGGTTTTAAAGGCACTGCGCTAAGTTACCGCAAGTGGAACGGTCAACTCCGTCAACCTATCCCATTGGTACATCCAGAAGCCGTTGTTGCAAATGCACCTATAGCGGGCTTCCTGCACGAGAGTAATGAGCTTGATACATTAGGGCTTGCCCTATCCGAAACAGATTGTGAGCAATTTTAATATTATGAATCGATGTTTTTCACCACTAACACGTACAGTTTGGTTATCAATAGTAGCGTTGTGCATACAAGCATTTAGCGTTCAGGCAATAGCGGATTGGGTGTATGTCTCCAACGAAAAAGACGACACAATCAGCATAATTGATACCACCACCAATGAGGTTATTAAAACGCTTGAAGTAGGAGAGCGGCCCAGAGGTGTCACGCTTAGTCAGGATTACAAGTTTCTTTTTATTTGCGCTTCTGATTCAGATACGGTTCAAGTGATGGATATCGCAACCAATAAAATACTACACGAGTTACCTAGCGGTGAAGACCCAGAGCAATTTGCTCTACATCCTGATAACAAGCATCTCTACATTGCTAACGAAGATGATGCCGTAGCTACGGTAGTGAATATCGAAAGCCGTACAGTGGTAGCCCAAATTGACGTTGGTGTTGAACCAGAAGGGATGGCGGTTAGCCATAATGGTAAGTGGGCGATAGTAACCTCAGAAACATCCAATATGGCTCATTGGATAGATACCAGTAAAAATGAGATTGTGGCCAATACGTTGGTAGATCAACGCCCACGTGATGCTGAATTTAATGCGGATGACACAGAGCTGTGGGTGTCGTCTGAGATTGGCGGTACGGTTTCAATCATGGATACAGCAACTCAACAAATAAAGCACATACTGACATTTGAAATCCCCGGCATTTCTGCCAATCGCATACAACCAGTAGGCATGGAGCTAACATCCGATGGCAAGCTAGCGTTTATTGCCTTAGGCCCTGCTAATCATGTCGCGGTTGTTGATCGTAGTAATTTTGAAGTAATCGATTATATTTTAGTTGGCCGCCGTGTTTGGCATTTAGCCCTAACGCCGGATGAAACTCGCTTGTATACCAGTAATGGGGTATCGGGTGATGTAACGATGGTGGATGTCGAAAAACTAAAGCCTATAAAAACAATCAAGGTTGGTCGGTTTCCTTGGGGTTTAGCCATACTGCCTGCAGCTTCGATACCTCAATAGCGTTGAAGGATATTATTGAAACCTGTGTTAGCGTAGATGTTAACGGTAGCGAGCTTAAAGCAAGCCAACTGTTGGCCAGTCATACTGATCTCTCCCAAGCAAAGATTAAAGATGCCATGCGAAAAGGTGCGGTATGGTTGATGCGAGGCAATGATAAAAAACGGCTACGACGTGCCAGCAAGCCACTACTTGTGGGCGACAAGCTGGAGCTTAACTATAATGCAGAGCTGCTCAATCAGCCCGTGCCGGAACCACTGCTGATTCACGATGCCCAAGCTTACAGTATTTGGTTTAAGCCTTACGGGCTGCACTGTCAAGGGAGTCGCTGGGGTGATTTTGCCAGCATCAATCGCTGGGTAGAAATCAATCTTCCCAAAATAGCTAATTGCTCGGAGCGCCCGGTCCATCTAGTGCATCGGCTTGATCGTGCAACAACGGGTTTGATGTTGTTATGCCATAGTAAATCCGCCGCTCGCCTGTTTAGTGCCATGTTTCAAGAAGGTCGTGTGGATAAGCGGTATCAAGCGATAGTACAGGGCGATTTTTCATCCTTTCCACAAAATTATTTAGTCGATCAAAAAATTGTGAGCGGCAGTTTTTCACAAAAACCTGCGGCGCGCAGCGCAGAAGGGGAGAGGCCCCTGATGAACCCAATAAAAAACGAGGATGGCAAGCCGGCACAGAGTGTATTTTCTTGTGTTGCTACGAACGGTGATTGTTCATTAATTGATGTTAAGTTGCTGACGGGCCGTAAGCATCAGATTCGCCAGCACTTAAGTGGCTTGGGATATCCCATAGTGGGCGATAGGCTTTATGGCGATGTTAAGGCTGATGGAGGCTATGGCGGAAGGGATTTGCAATTACAATCGGTGTCATTACGATTTACGTGCCCGTTAACCGCTGCGGAGCCGTTTTTTACGGTTGACGAACATCAACGGCTTCAATTAGATACTTAGAGGTGGTAGGTGTTCCACTTCATTTTTGGTATCGACTAAACGTAGAGTAGGTAGTGTTTTATTAGCCGTTTTGCCTGATTTATTCTGGCCAAATAGTTGCTGCTCACAGTGCGCACGTATAGTGTGAAAATCTGCATCGTCATGTATAGCGGCAGGCATTGTATCGAGCAAAGACCAAGCCTTTAACCACTGTTGATTCTTTACCGCGCGGTTAACTTGCCGGATACGTCGTTGTTGACGCGCGCGCCCAGCAAACTGTTTAGTAAAGAGAGATTTATTGATGAATAAATAAGTAGCTGTTAATAGTGCAAGCAGCATTGCAGGTAATGTCCAGTTCACATCCATACTTCTGACAAACAGTTTTAAACGTTCCCAAGGGTTGCGCTTTAACGCAAGATTGGCTAATACATCAGCACGCTCTGGTAAACCAACGTTAATGCGCCTTGCCGGGATGATTGCCTCGCTCATTTCGTTTTTGATTGTGTTGTACCAAGGCACCCTAATCGTATCCAAGAAAACAGGAATAGGGCTTTGCGCTGTTAATCTGAATGTAAATTCGGCTTTGCTGGTAATCGTTTCATCGATCAACGTTTGCTCTCGTTGCTTGTTAATTAACACAGAGCTAATTGCGCGGCTTGCGAGCGGTTGGATATCGGGGATCTGCTGGCTCAACACACCCGTTGCAGTGACGGTTACTGTGCGCGTTATTTCATCGCCTGCAGAGAGTTCGGTTGCGGGGCTTGACCAGCTATCATCTAATTTTACGCTAGAGGCTGGTAGCCACCATTCGTTTGGGTTAATGGCAGCTTGTACTGCCAAGTTTATCGTTTCTGATGGCAGCTTGAAATTCCCACGTTGAGTGCGTGACTTCACCATTAAGCCAGCCCACTCAGGGCCATTGAGTGTGAGTTGTCCGGATGCCTTTGGGTATAAAAGCCATCGCCAGCTGATAAGACGCCAGCTCTGTGCGGAGGAATCTAAGGTTCTTCGTTGTTCATACACGGGCACGACATCAAACTGAGCAAAGTCAGGGAGGATGATAGCTTCGTCCGCTACAGGGAAGCGGTGTTTCAATACCAGATTGGCCACAATCTGCTGGTGTATATATGGCGAATGATCATTGAGGGTGAATTCAAATGCTAAGTCTTGATCAGATGGACTCCATTGCTCGTTGGCTGCCTCCGATACACCTATGGAAATTGAATTTGATTGCACATCTTCATTGTTAGCAACGCCTGTTAGCGGGCCAAATATCAGCGTACCGACTTTGTCTGCTGTAAATTCCATACGGCGAGTTTTATTTTCTACCACCTTGCCTTCTACTACAGCTATACGGGTACCGTAGGTTTCTCTATCGAAGGTGGCTATGCGTTTTAATGGCTCCACATTAAGCGGCTCGACTAACCCCGTGCTTTCGATATCGATGATGATGGCATCACCAACATAGACTTGCGGGTTGTCGGTAGTTAGCCGCACAGAGGCTTGTTCTGCAAGCAGCGTTGTAGGTGTCAGCAGAAGGCAAAGTAATGTTGCTACGAATCTCACCACACGCTACCTCCATCCGGTGCACTTTGGCCGGCATCAGCGCGTCTTTTTAGCTCCAGATCAATTCGCTTTTCTAAAAAACGGTAGGGGTCATGCTTGATATTGTTTAACCACTGTGCAGTGGCTTGTTTATCTTCTATCTGGCTACGCATGCCAGCCGCGTGTTGATTGTCAGTGTCGCCTTCATTCTCAGACCCACCTGATGGGCGATTGCTGACTTGTTCGCTGTTGTTTTCACCGCGCATGTTGGCCATGCCTTGTTCGCCCTTGAGGGTGTCCTCACCTTTGCCTGCATTTCCTGATTGGCCGCTGTTGCCGGTAGGCGCATCCTTGTTTGCTTCTTCGCTTTCGCCGGGGTCGCCAGCTGCGCTATCGCTTGAATCGACTTTTTCATCGCCGGTTGCTGCATCTCCTGATTCGGCATCGCCATCTGTATTAACGCGATCAAGCTCTTCCAATTTGGGCTTTAGCAGGCCGCGAGATTCGTCGTCATCGTCATCTCCTGCTAATAGTTTGAGCATCAGGTCACGATTAAATGCTGCGTCAGCGTGATCAGGTTTTTGTATTAGTGTTTGTTGATAGGCTTCCAGTGCCAAGGCGTAGTAGCTTAATTTAACGTAACAGTTGCCCAAATTAAAAGTAGAGTCTGCATCGTTGGCGCGAACGAAGGCTTCGGCCGCTCGCCACCATTGTTCGGATCGATACAAGGCAGTACCTTTCCATGCTGGGTCGGTAAATAGCTCTGCTGCTTGTGCGTACTTGCCCTCCTTGAAAAGTTCGTGTGCCAGCCTGTTGCTGTCCACTGCATAGGCAGAGCTTACACAGGCTATATAAAAAGTTACCACTATAAGCAGTCGGTTAATCATGATGCGTTGTAGTCCCGATAGATACCCGGGAATAGCGGTAACAAAAGGAGTAGTAGCCAATGCGATTGATTTTTCCAATGAATAGCCCGTTGAGCAGCATTTTCAATCAGTTTGTTGTCGTCACCTAATGACAATGCACTGTAATTAACAGCGCCGAGGCTGTTAGCTTGGATCATTCGCCCTGCGCCCGCATCCGCTAATTGTTGGGCTAGCGTCATATCAAGCTGCTGACTGGTATCAAGCTTTGCTAAGGGGTTGCCAAACATAATGAGATCAAGTCGGTGCCCTTGGGTAGCAAGATATTTTGCAGCGGCTATAGCGTTGTTTGTAATGCCGCCGGTGTCACTAAGCACAAATACCCGAGCTTGGGTCATGCCACTTTGTGCAATGCTGGATACCGCTAATGAAATCGCGCGCGTTAAATTTGAGCCGTCATTTTTTATGGCGCCATACTCAAGTAGTGCGGCCGTTTCCGCTAACTGCTGTTTATCAAATGATGGTGGTACTACCATAAACGCATCGCTAGTATAAATAATCAAAGCCGTTGCTTTTGCGCCAGATGCCTTGCTCAATTCGGTTAATGCGCTGCGCATAGCCGCCAGACGCGTGGGTAGTACATCGTTCACTGTCATAGAGCGCGATAAATCAGCTAATAAAAACCAGCCGTCGGTGTGTTGAAACGCATCGGATTGAGGGTTGCGAGTTGATGGTGAACTCAGTGCTGCTGCAACGATTGCAGCTGCTAGCAAAAATTTGTTTACAAATGAGTTGCTAGGCAACTGTTTGGTTAGTAACCCGAGAACGCCAGGTGACATCACCTTGTGCCAGGCGCTGCGTACACCAGCAGAGCGATAAATAAATGCCCAAGCGAGTAACAATGTACTAACAATCAACCAATAAGGGTGTTGCAATATCATGGCGTGCGCCTAAGGCTGCGGCCGTTGGCAGACCATTGCATTAAAAACATCAACAACAGGGCGATAAACAAACACAGCAATACGATGTTGCGCACATCTAACTCAAGCAATACTGGCGGTGTGTCGCTTATTGCTGACTCCATTGATGCAAGATCGCTATAAACGTTTTGCAGATCTTCAAATGTGCGCACCCGGTAAAAGCTGCCATTAGCGCGTTCGGCTATGGCTTGTAGCGTCTCTTCATCTAAGTCTGCAGAAGGGGAGGTTGAAAAGCCGGATTGCTTAGTATCGCTACCCAGCGCAATGCTGTGTATGCGAATGCCAAACGAGGTGGCCAGCTCGGCAGCATTTTCAGGTTCGGTGGTTCCGGCATTGTTAGTTCCATCAGAAAGTAAGATGATCGCCTTTTCTACTGCTGGATCATTATTGAGTAGTTTGATACCTAAGCCAAGCGCATCACCGATTGCAGTAGAGCGACCGGCCATGCCAACACCAGCTGAATTGAGATTGTTGGCAATTGCGGTAACATCAAAGCTCATAGGGGATGCGATAAATGCTTCGCTTCCGAATAGCACTAAACCTAGTCGATCACCTTTTCGGTTTTTGATGAATTCACCCGCCACACTTTTTACAGCGCTTAAACGATCCGTATGCACACCATCAATCAGAAAGTCGGTGCGGGACATGCTGCCAGATACATCAACCACCAACGCAATCGCGCGGCCACTTGCAGCCTGTACTGTAGCGTCACTGGTTTTGTAGGGCTGGGCTAGGGCCAACAAGAAAAGACCCCATACTAACCAAGGCAAGCTGCGAGCGATAATTTGATTAAGGCCAGTTGATGTATCGAGTTGTTTTAGGGCGAGTGCAACTCTAGGAGGCACGTCAACAACATCAACAACTTTGTTAGCTTTATACGACTTAGGCAATAGCAGCGGTAGTGGCAGAAGTAGTAATACCCAGGGCCACACCAGGTTCATGTTAAATCCTTAGCTCGAGTGC
>CALJAA010000146.1 GCA_938028465.1 uncultured Granulosicoccaceae bacterium
TTTTGCACATTTTCATGTCATGGTTAGTCTTGACGTAGTTCAACTCAAAAGGCTATTAACATCATGATGAAAAAATCACTGGCTCTTCCGATCTCGGCTTTTTTCCTATTGGTCCAGTCGGCCTCTGCTGATACCTTTACAGCCGATGTTTGGGCTGACAATTGGTTCGCACTCAGTGTTAATGGCAAGCAGGTAGCTGAGGATAGTGTCTCTATAACAACAGAGCGCTCGTTCAACGCTGAAAGTTTCTCCTTCAGTGCAAACCGACCTTTTGTACTGGCGCTAACCGCTAAGGACTTTAAAGAAAATGATACCGGTTTGGAGTACATTGGCACCCGCCGGCAACAAATGGGTGATGGTGGCGTCATATTACAAATCAAAAATGAAAGTGGCACAGCCGTGGCAGTTACAAACGAAGGCTGGAAGTGCATGGTTGCTCATCACGCGCCAGTTGATAAATCCTGCGCTAGTGAACAGAACCCTGTTGCTGGCAAAGGCTCATGTAAGTTTGAAATTAATGAAGAACCTGCCGGCTGGGATGCAATAGCTTTCGATGCATCAGCTTGGCCAGCAGCCACTGAACATAGCGAAAGTGCAGTAAGCCCAAAGGATGGCTATGATCGAATTTCGTGGGATAGCAATGCACGGCTAATCTGGGGTCCTGATCTGGAAACTGACAACACGATGTTATGCCGGCTGCTTGTTGAATAAGGCACACACCGTAAAAGCAAGAAAGGAATCCCTATGGCACTGCTCGCTGTTCCGAAATATTCGTTATTGTCCTGTGCAAAACTCTGTGTGATATTTGTTATTACTACAAATGCAGATCCAGCCACAGCGCACGATGATGATCAACATTGCTCGGCCATAATGTCGTCAGTGACCGAGGCTGGGTTTGGCGCTGAGGTTACGGTGACGTGCCATGACAATCAAGCATCAATTTCATCAGACTCCTATCCAGATCATGAGCTGATGACTGGCATCGTAGGCACAAATGAACAACTACCTGTTCCTGCACTCTATTCAGCTCCCGTGCTACTGAATCCGTCTCTTGGTTCAACACCGATCACACGTGACGCCGCTCTTGGTGTAGCGGTCAATGGAGTACCGATCTATGACTACACCGGCGGTGGCGAAATGTCTAAACAAGATCTCTATCATCATCAAACGAAACACGACACTTTGTTAACCAAGCAGCTTGATAGTTGTGGAGGCCATGCTGGTCGCGGCGATGACTATCACTATCACGTGAAGCCAAGCTGCATGACCGAGAGAATGGCTAACGCTGGAGATGACGCTATTATTGGTTGGGCGTTTGATGGTTTCCCTATTTATGGCGACAACAATCCAGATGGAACACCGATTGCGAATGGTATGTTGGATGTATGCAATGGACAGCCTGATGACACATTTGGTTATCGCTACCACACGTCTCAAGAAGCGCCCTACATCGTGCAGTGCTTAATGGGTGATATGACGGGTGCGGGCGAGTTACCACGTGTGCGGCCGCTATCACCAGCGGTCAAAGGCAAAAACGGTCGAACTGACGGAAGACCACCACGAGGTGGAGTTGAGGGCTTAGTGTTTACTCAAGATGAATCTGGTAAGCGTAGTATGGACTACATCTATCAGGGCGATACGTATTACATGCGCTATACGCCCAGCGGGCGGGCGGATTGTTATACGTTTGAGACAAAAACAGTCACAGATAATGGTGAATTGAAAACTGGGGAGTATTGCCGATAATACGTTTGGTATTTGTACGCTGGCCTTTAAGCACACGGCGGCATCAAAACAGTAGCAGCGCTCTCAGCATTAAATTTGGCTTCATTTATTGCAGTACTATCACCCTTGACGTGTACTAACGCTCCTTCAACCTCAGCACCAGTAACCCGAATTTGCCCTAAGCTACTTTCAGGCATTGTGTCATCAACATCAATAGTAAAACTAGCCGACGCATTAGGTTGTAGATTTTCGATCACTACCGATAGCGTATTATCACCATCACCCGACAAGCTATCATTTACCAATGCCAGTTCGCCCGTTTTCACCTCGAAAGGTTGAAACACTTCTACCCCTGCGCCCGCGCCAGTCGTATCAAAGATTAACCCTCCACGACTATTGCTCAGATCAATCTCAAGCTGCAGTAGCGCTATTTCACATTCGCCCACATTCTTAAAAACAAAACTGTCTTTAGGTGCGCTCTCAACAAAGTTAATTTGCACGTCAGCGCTTACCGATACAGTCACTCCCAACGCCAATGCCAGAGTCAATAGCTTAATCATTTAATTTCCTTGAGTAGTTGTTTAACGTCGACCAAACAGTCGGCCATCGATTACCAATAGGCTTAACGCTATCACAGTGATCCCCGCCCACTGTGAACGCGTGATCACCTCTTGCAGAAACAAACCACCCAAAACGATTGCTGACACCGGAACAACAAAGGTAACCAGCGCAAGATTACTTGCCCCTACTGCGCTGAGAATCCTGAAATAAAGCAAATAGGCGAACGCTGTACAAACGGTGGCAAGCCCGATCACAGACAACCAAGCACCAGCTGTTGCATTGGATATATCGCGTGCCGGCTCATAAAACAGTATTAGTGGCAGCAACAGCAGACTCGACCCAGTCACCTGACCCATTGCCGTCATCATCGGTGTAATACCCATGGCTTTAAAGCGACGGCCAAAAATGCCTGCGAATGCATAGCTTATCGCTGCAGCAAGCATTAATGCTTGGCCCAGTAATGATGCCGTCATGCCACTGCGTAAATCAGCGCCCATCATAATGGTAACGCCGATGATGCCTAGCACAACGCCGACCAGCTTCTTAGTGCTCATTGATTCGTCCGAGAGCATCCAGCTTGCGAACACTATGGTGAACAGTGGTGTTGTTGCATTGAGTACTGATGCCAATCCCGAGGCAATATGCTGCTGCCCCCAAACAATGCACATAAATGGGATGGCATTGTTTAGGCAACCCATGATGATAAACGCTAACCACATCGGTATGGTTGGAGTAGCCACTTGTTTGCGAGCAAGCATGAGCACCCACAATATTAGGGCAGCTACAGCGACTCGTAAAAAAACAACTAGCAAGGGATGAAACGCTTCAACAGCTACAGCATTAAAAAAGAACGAACCACCCCAGATAAACCCTAACAATAGGATCAATAGCCAGTCGCTCAACCCTATGGCGGATTTAACCGTTTGCCTGCTCATTCGGCTATCGAACGTGCGCCGTGGTTTGCATCCAGTTAATGTAAAAACGCTCCGCCATGGTTTCGAACTGTTTCAGGTTATCCTTAACATCAGTGGCAAACCGTTTACCTCCTCCTTCACCCAAAGCATCCGTCAATGCTTGCGCATACTCAGGGATACCCTTCCAATTATCGAATGTATCTTTCTCAACTTCGAGATGAAACTGTAAAGAATAAGCCCGCGGCCCCCAAGACATGGCTTGCACAGCACATTCAGGTGATGTTGCTAAACACTCAGCACCGGCAGGCATTTGCGTAACTTCTGCACTATGCCACTGCAAAGCCGGGAAGTTCTCTGGCAAACCATCCAACAAAACACCAGTGGCGCCGACTTCGGTTAGCTGAACATTCTTAACACCGATTTCAGGCGTACCGGGTTTAACCGTACCGCCTAATGCTTCGGCTAATAACTGATGCCCTAAACACAAGCCTAAATAATGAATGCCCTTTTCTTCAACAGCATGCTTGATGTACGCCTTTTCTGCTTTAAGCCACGGGTGTTCCTCCTCTTGCCAAACATCCATCGGACCTCCCATTACCCACAAAGCATCAAAGCCATCAATCGGTGGAATTGACTCGCCCGCGTTTAAATGAACGGCCTGCCACGTGTGCCCATCATCTTCAAGAAAGCTTCGGAAGATACCTGGGTGCTCTACTGCTTCGTGTTGTAAAACTAAAATGTGCATGGGGTTGTTGAGCCTCTTGTTTTAGCGGCGGCTTAAGGAAGGCGCCATGCCAAAATGCTTTTTGTAGCAGTTCGAAAAATGCGCGGTACTCGCAAACCCGGTAGCCAAGGCTACCTCAGTTACTGACAAATACGATTGCGCTAGCAAGATGTTTGCTTTGTCTAACCTGAGCTTACGATAAAAAACCATTGTCGTCATATTCAGCTTTGATTGAAAGAGGCGATTTAACTGCCGCACGCCTAAACCCGCAATCGATGCAAGCTCACTTAACGTCAGTGGATCAGAAAGCTGACTCTCCATGGTTTCAATCACGCGTAAAACAGAGGCGTTATTGGTGTGATAGCGCTGTGCCAAGCCCGCCCGTTGCGGCCCAGCCGCAGGCCGTACTTCTGTATGCAGGTACCAGTCACTGACGCTGCGAGCAAAATCACTACCGTGATGGGATGCGATCAAGGAATGCATCATATCTAATGGCGCCGTGCCACCTGCACAGGTGAGGCGATCCTTATCAACCACATATAACGCGTGCTCGAGTTGCAAATCTGGGTAACGCTCGACTAGTGACCCTCGATGCTCCCAGTGAACCGTCATTCGCTTACCCTTCATGATGCCGGCTTTTGCCAAAATCACTGGCCCACCTGATACGCCACCTATAAGCACGTTACGTCTGGCCAGGTTACGCAACCAACTCAAGGCATTGGCATCATCAAACGCGAATGGATTACCTGAGGCAATCAACAACACCAGATCAAAATCGACTTGCTCACCAATATGCGCGGTAGCTGGCACCACAGCGCCAGTGGAGCTAAGCGAGCGCGCACCGAAGACTGGTAAATTACGGACTCGGTAGAGCTCCTGCCCCGAAAGTAGGTTAGCTGCACGCAGTGGTTCAATCGCTGAGCTGTAGGACATCAGCGAAAATCCATCGACTAGAACCATGCCCACCCTAAAGGGCTGCTGAATCGGTGTTTTATTGTCCATATTAGACAAATATACGCCCATATTATGAAAGTGTACAGCTGCCAATGAGCGGATGATCGTGCGCAATAGAGTGAAGAGGTTCCTATGCGATATTCGGCGCTAAAAATCCTAAAAGAAGGGCTGACTGGCAATAAAGGCTGGACGCCTGCCTGGCGTGAGCCCGAGCCTAAAAAAAGCTACGACATCATCATCGTAGGCGCTGGTGGCCATGGCCTAGCGACTGCCTACTATTTGGCAAAAGAGCATGGCTTGACCAATATCGCTGTGCTTGAAAAAGGTTGGCTAGGTGGCGGTAACGTTGGCCGTAATACCACTATTGTCCGTTCCAATTATCTTTTACCCGGCAACCAACCTTTTTACGAACTCTCAATGAAGTTGTGGGAGAACCTGGAACAGGATTTCAACTACAACGCGATGGTCTCTCAACGAGGCATCCTTAACCTATGCCATAGCGATCCGCAACGAGATGCATTTGCTCGTCGCGGTAACGGCATGATTATGTCTGGGGCTGACGCCGAGTTACTCGATCAAGACGGCGTAAGAGAGATGTGCCCGTTTCTAGACTTTGACAACGCGCGATTTCCGATAACTGGCGGCTTGTTGCAGAAACGTGGCGGAACGGTACGACATGATGCTGTCGCTTGGGGTTTTGCACGCGGGGCAGATGAACGTGGAGTCGATATTATTCAAAACTGTGAGGTGACTGGATTCGATATTAACAACGGTGTTTGCACCGGCGTTAAGACTTCTCGTGGCGACATCAAAGCTAATAAGGTTGCTGTTTGTGTAGCAGGATCTTCAGGCCGCGTTATGGCGCAAGCAGGTATGCGCTTACCCATCGAAAGCCACGTGTTACAAGCCTTTGTCACTGAAGGTTTAAAACCAACTATTCCAGGCGTTATCACTTTTGGTGCTGGCCACTTTTATGTAAGCCAGTCAGACAAAGGCGGCTTGGTATTTGGTGGCGATATAGACGGCTATAACACCTACGCACAACGCGGCAACTTGCCCGTAGTAGAAGATGTATGTGAAGGCGGTATGGCAATTATGCCGATGATTGGTCGGGCTAGATTACTGCGTACCTGGGGCGGCATCATGGATATGTCGATGGATGGATCACCGTTTATCGATAAAACCCATGTTAACGGATTGTATTTTAATGGCGGTTGGTGTTACGGCGGCTTTAAAGCAACACCTGCTAGTGGTTGGTGCTATGCACACTTACTGGCAACAGGCAATCCTCACGAGACAGCAACGCAAATGCGGCTAGATCGTTTTGAGCGCGGGTATATGACCGATGAAAAAGGTCAAGGCGCCCAACCGAATCTGCATTGAGGTAACAACACATGATAATTAATCACCCATTACTTGGCCCCCGCGATGCAGCAGAGTTTGTATACCTCGGCGATGCCTCTTTAATCAATCGACCCGATGCCAGCAGCGATGATGCAGCTCAGGCGTTTTACGAATATTTATACCTGCGCGATAATCCGGCTGGCGAACACAAAGAGCTGTGGTACCACGAACAAGGTGATCGTTCATGGTTAGTCGTAACACGCAATACGCTTACGCACGAAATCAGCAAAGTAGAAATCGCCCGTGATGTAGCGCGAGCAGCGGGAGGCTCGGCATGAGTCAAACCAATCGTATCGATGGCGGTTTGGTTAACCGTAATCAGTCCTACTCGTTTAAATTTAATAACGAAACCATGCACGGCTATGGTGGTGACACCCTCGCCTCCGCACTAATTGCAAACGGCGTAAAACTCGTTGGTCGATCGTTTAAATACCATCGCCCCAGAGGCATCATGTCAGCAGGCGCTGAAGAAGCTAATGCCATGGTGCAACTTCGTACTGGCGCCTACACCGAACCTAACACACGCGCAACCGTTGCTGAACTGTTCGATGGTTTGGAGGCGAAAAGTCAAAACCATCGTGGCCCCCTCGGCTTTGATGTTATGGCTGCCAACGATTTTCTTTCACCATTTTTAAGCGCTGGTTTTTACTACAAAACCTTTATGTGGCCAAAAGCCTTGTGGGAAAAATTCTACGAGCCGGTTATTAGAGCATCAGCAGGCTTAGGTTCACTATCAGGTGAGAATGATCCAGATCAATACGACAAAGGCTTCTTGCATTGCGATTTATTGATTATCGGTGCCGGCCCTTCTGGTCTTGCGGCAGCACTCACAGCTGGTCGCGCAGGTGCTAGAGTGATCCTAGCCGACGAAGATTTTATAATGGGCGGCCGCCTTAATAGCGAAACCCACACAGTTGATAATATGCCCGGTTCAACTTGGGCTGAAACGGCAACAGCCGAACTTTATCAAATGGAAAACGTACGCATGATGACGCGTACTACAGTCTATGGCGCATATGATCACGGCATTTTCGGTGCACTTGAGCGTTGTACTGATCACTTATTTGATGGCAGTGGAAAGCCACGCCAAATACTGTGGCGTATCTACAGTAAACAATCACTTCTCTGCGCAGGTTCTACAGAGCGCAGCATTGCATTTGGCAATAACGATCGGCCCGGCATTATGATGGCAGGCGCAGTTCGTAGCTACGTTAATCGCTATGGTGTTACGCCAGGTAAACGTGTTTCAGTCTTTACTAACAATGATGACGGGTGGCGCACGGCGATTGATCTAAAAGCCAAAGGTATCGATGTCACTGCTGTTATCGACACGCGGAGTATTCCAGCACCTTATAACGTGCCCAATGCAGCCACAATTATGGGGTGCCGTGTTATTGATACTGTCGGTAGAAAAGGCATCCACACCATTATGCTATCCAGCGGGCAAACCATGAAAACGGATTGCCTTGCGGTTTCAGGAGGCTGGAGCCCCAACGTTCATCTGACTTGCCACCAACGCGGGCGCCCAACCTGGAATGAGAAACAAGCGTGCTTTGTACCCGGTGGCGATTTGCCGGTCGGTATGTCGGTTGCAGGTGCTGCAAACGGTGACATGACATTACAATCTGCATTGACCGCTGGTCACAACGGCGCTAGTTCCATACTCAGCTCATTGGGCATGAGTGATGCCGGTTCTAAGATTGCTAGCGCGAGTGAAGAATCAGCTAAGGTCTCAGCGTTCTGGCATGTAACAGAATCTAAATCACGTGCGTGGGTTGACCTGCAAAATGACGTAACAACCAAGGATATTGGCCAATCATTTAGAGAAGGCTTTAAATCAGTTGAACACCTAAAGCGTTACACCACATTGGGTATGGCAACCGACCAAGGAAAAACAGCAAACGTATTAGGCCTAGCCATCATGGCTGAATGCAGTGGCAAAACGATTGAGCAAACGGGTACGACGATATTTCGTCCTCCTTACACACCTATACCTATGGGCGCACTGGCCGGACGAGCACGCGGTAAAGATTTTCGTCCATTCCGATTAACACCAAGCCACAAGTTTGCAGAAGAAAAGAACGCAGCTTTTGTTGAAACAGGCATGTGGTTACGTGGCCAGTGGTACCCAATAGCAGGTGAAACTCATTGGCGTGAAAGCTGTGATCGTGAAGTAAGAGCCACTCGCGAATCCGTGGGCGTTTGTGATGTTACAACCTTAGGTAAAATCGATATCCAAGGGCGCGATGCTGCAGCATTTTTGGATCGCGTTTATGCCAATACCTTCGGCACACTTGCCGTAGGTAAAGTGCGTTACGGCTTAATGCTGCGAGAAGATGGCATCGTCATGGACGATGGAACGACAGCACGCATGGGTGAGCATCACTTTGTTATGACCACCACCACGGCAAACGCAGTATCCGTATTCCGACATATGGAATTCTGTCGTCAATGTTTGTGGCCAAATATGGATGTGCATCTTATCTCTGCAACTGAGCAATGGGCGCAGTACGCAGTTGCCGGGCCAAACTCTCGCAAAACTTTGCAGAACTTAGTCGATAAAGAATTCGACATCAGTAACGAAGCCTTTCCATTTATGGCCTGTGGCGAAGTGACGGTGGCTGGCGGTATTCCCGCTCGTTTGTTCCGCATCTCCTTCTCGGGCGAACTCGCTTACGAAATCGCTGTCCCAACTCGTTATGGTGATTCGATGATCCGCGCAATAATGCAAGCCGGCGAGGAATACAACATCGTCCCTTACGGCACTGAAGCATTAGGTGTGATGCGTATCGAAAAAGGGCACGCTGCGGGTAATGAGCTCTGTGGCACAACGACAGCGGCTAACTTAGGCTTGGGCATGATGGTCTCCAAAAAGAAAGACTGTATCGGCAATGTGTTATCGCAACGTGAAGGCCTGAACCCAGAGAAACCACTACAACTGGTAGGCTTTAAACCAGTGGATACCAGCATTAGCTTAAGTGCCGGTGCACACTTTGTTACCAAGGGCGCAGAAGCAACCATGGCTAATGATCAAGGTTGGATGACGTCGGTTGCCTACTCTCCCATCCTTAACCACTCGATCGGCTTAGGCCTGATTGAAGACGGCAAGAATCGAATGGGCGAGATCGTCACAGCAGCTAACCCATTAAAACAAAGTAGTGTTGATGTTGAGATAGTCTCCGCCCATTTTGTTGATCCAGATGGAGATCGCCTACGTGTCTAATTTCACTTTCGTATCTCAGCCTGTTTTAGGCGGCTTCAAGCAAGAGTGCAAAGGCGTATCCATTATTGAGCAAACTAAGCTTGGGATTGTGTCCGTGGCTTGCCCTAATGACGGCGATGCCGCTTTAGCAGCCAGCATCCAAAAGGCATTCGGCTGCTCGCTACCTAAGGTTTCCGGCGTCGAGGTGTCTGACAGCGGCACTATGCGCTGGCTTGGCTTGCAACCTCAGCAATGGTTTGTACTATTCGAGCATAGCGCTGAACAAGGCGCTCCATTAGCTACAATTAAAGATGAGCTCGGTGACACCGCCTACTGTACAGACCAGTCGGATAGTTGGGTTTCACTAGCGGTTTCAGGACCGTTGGCAATAACTGCACTGGAACGGATTTGCCCAATTGATTTACATCTTTCTGTATTTCCGGTTGGCACGGTAGCCAGAACAACAATGGAACACCTTGGCGTCATAATCACACGCACAGGCGATGAGGAATTTTTAATGATGTCAGCAACTTCTTCGGCTGATTCATTTTTACACGCGATAACATTATCGGTTAAAAACATAACCGCTTAAGCCAACTCACAGGACACTGAACAAGTGGCAACTGAATCTCTAAAACCCGGAGTCTGGAAATCAGGCACTGGTCGTGGACGACGCACCCCAAAAGGGCGCCAGGTCACCGAGACAGCAATAACTGATATACAGGCGTTACTTGGCGATAAGCCAAGGCAACGTGATTTATTGATTGAATACCTACATTTAATACAAGATCAATACAATCATTTGTCAGCCGATCATTTGCGTGCCCTAGCCGAAGAGATGAAGCTCTCGCAAGCCGAGGTCTATGAAGTCGCAACGTTCTATGCACATTTTGACGTTGTACGCGAAGATGAAACACCACCGCCTGAACTCACTATTAGAGTGTGCGACTCACTGAGTTGTGAAATGGCTGGAGCGCAGGCACTACTCACCGCATTACAGGGCGAATACGCCGATGGCTCAGTGCGCGTAGTACGAGCACCCTGCATGGGCAGATGCGACACGGCGCCCACTGCCGAGCTTGGCCACTATCATGTTGACCACGCCACACCAGAAAAAATCGCAGCGAGCATCGAAGCAAAACAAACACACGCTGTTATTCCTGAGTATCAATCGCTTGCGGCCTACCAAAAGTCTGGTGGCTATGTTGGTTTAAAAGCGATGCGTGACGGAAAACGAACGCCTGATCAGGTACAGGATAAAATAAACGAATCTGGCCTGCGTGGTTTAGGTGGCGCTGGTTTTCCATCTGGGCGTAAATGGTCGTTTGTACGAGCCGAAAAAGGCCCTCGCTACGTTGCCGTTAATGGCGATGAAGGCGAACCGGGTACGTTTAAGGATCGTTACTATCTGGAACGTGAACCTCACCGTTTTCTAGATGGCTTATTAATAGCTGCTTGGGCTGTTGAAGCCGATCGTGCTTACATTTACATGCGCGACGAATACCCCGCGGTATTGCACATATTGGCAGCTGAAATCAAAGCGCTTGAAGACGCAGGATTATCAGAGCCTGGTTACATCGAACTACGTCGCGGCGCTGGTGCTTATATTTGCGGCGAAGAATCAGCCATGATCGAATCTCTAGAAGGCAAGCGAGGCTTGCCGCGTCATCGCCCACCTTATGTTGCGCAAGTCGGCTTGTTTAATTCACCCACACTTGTCCATAACGTGGAAACCCTTCATTGGATTGCACGGGTGGTAGCCGACGGCCCAGAGGTACTCAACAGTACCGAGCTTAACGGCAGAGTGGGCTTACGCAGTTATTCTGTATCGGGACGTGTTAAAGAGCCGGGTGTGAAGCTACTTGCTGCAGGTTCTACTATTGATGACATCATCAAAGCCAGTGGTGGCATGCTCGACGGTCATACATTTAAAGCGTATCAACCTGGCGGCCCATCTTCGGGTATTTTGCCTGCCACGATGAATGACATCCCACTAGATTTCGACACGCTTCAACCACACGGCACGTTTATTGGTTCGGCTGCCGTTGTGGTTTTATCTGATCAGGATAGTGCAAAAGATGCAGCGCTTAATATGCTGCGCTTTTTTGAAGATGAAAGTTGCGGTCAATGCACGCCTTGCAGAGTCGGGTGTGAAAAAGCGGTTAAGTTAATGGAAGCACCTACTTGGAATACAGAGCTACTTGAAGATCTTTGCCAAACAATGGGTGATGCTTCAATCTGTGGTTTAGGCCAAGCTGCTCCAAACCCGATACGCCTTGTTATTGAGCATTTTCCAAAGGAGATAGGCTCATGAGTGATACTGTTACTTTCACGCTCGACGGCAAAAGCGTTACCGCTAACGCAGACGAAACACTTTGGGAAATCTCTAAGCGAGAAAGCACACGCCTACCCCATCTCTGTCATGCCGACTCCCCAGGGTATTTACCCGATGGCAACTGCCGCGCCTGCATGGTAGAAATCGACGGCGAACGCACACTAGCCGCTTCGTGTATCCGTACTCCCAGTGAAGGCATGGTTGTTAACACTCAATCAAGCCGTGCAATCACATCACGTAAAGTCGTCATGGAACTCCTCGTCGCCGATCAACCTAAGCGCGATGATGCACACGATAAGTCATCACATATGTGGTCAATGGCGTCAGAACAAGGTGTAGAAAGCAGCCGTTTCCCAGCCAAAGAAAAAGAAATCGTACCGCTACTGGATAATTCTCATGTCGCCATGAGCGTTAATTTGGATGCTTGCATTCATTGCAACCTATGCGTACGCGCCTGTCGTGATGTGCAGGTCAACGATGTTATCGGCATGTCGGGCCGTGGTAAGAATGCACGTATCACTTTTGATATGGCTGACCCAATGGGCGCCAGCACCTGTGTTGCGTGTGGCGAATGCGTGCAGGCTTGCCCAACTGGTGCGTTAATGCCTAGTACAGTAGTCGATGATCAGCAAAAAGGTGACAGCCTCGCATTTGATAAAGAAGTTAAATCAGTCTGCCCTTACTGTGGTGTAGGTTGCCAACTAAGCTTTAAAGTAAAAGACGAAAAGATCCTTTGGGTAGATGGCATTGATGGGCCTGCTAACGAGCAACGCTTGTGTGTTAAAGGCCGATTTGGTTTTGACTACATCGCCCATCCTCACCGCTTGAAAAAACCACTCATACGGCGCGACGATGCGCCAGCAAAAGGCTTAAACGTTGACCCAGCTAACTTAAGCGAGTTTTTCCGTGAAGCCACTTGGGACGAAGCTCTTGATGCCGCTGCCGGTGGTTTCCAAAAGCTCAAAGAAAGCGACGGCGGCGAAACGGTTGCAGGCTTTGGTTCAGCCAAATGCTCTAACGAAGAGGCGTATCTTTTTCAAAAGTTTATCCGCACGGGTTTTGGCCATAATAACGTCGATCACTGCACTCGCCTATGCCATGCATCATCGGTAGCAGCCCTACTTGAAAACGTGGGCTCAGGTGCGGTTACAGCTACGTTTAACGAGATCGAAAATTCTGATTGCGCGATTGTTATCGGTGCCAACCCAGTTGAAAACCACCCGGTTGCAGCCACCTACTTTAAGCAGTTTGTAAAACGTGGCGGTACGTTGATTGTGATGGACCCACGCGGTATGGGCTTAGCCCGACACGCTAAATTTAATTTAAAGTTTAAGCCAGGTGCTGATGTCGCCATGCTTAATGCCATTATGTATACCATCGTGGCCGAAGAACTCTACGACAAAGAATACATTGCATCATTTACTGAAGGCTGGGATGAGTTTAAAGATCACCTCAGCAACTTTACGCCAGAGCGCATGGCGGATCATTGTGGCATCGATGCAAACACACTTAAGGAGGTCGCACGAGCATTTGCAACCGCTAAAGCAGGCATGATCTTTTGGGGCATGGGTATCTCTCAACATATCCACGGCACCGACAATTCTCGCTGCTTAATATCGCTTGCTTTGATGTGCGGCCACGTCGGTAAATCCGGCGCAGGCTTACACCCACTTCGTGGTCAAAACAACGTACAAGGTGCATCGGATGCAGGCCTAGTACCGATGTTCTTGCCTGATTATCAAAGTGTGACCGACGACGGCGTGCGTTCAGCCTTTAACGACATTTGGGGCACTGAAGATTTCTCCGCTCAAAAAGGCTTAACCGTTGTTGAAATTATGGATGCTATCCATGATGACAAAATCAAGGGTATGTACATCTTGGGTGAAAACCCAGCGATGTCTGACCCTGACGTTGAGCACGCTAGAGACGCGATCGCGAAGCTTAAGCATTTAGTCGTGCAAGATATTTTCTTAACTGAAACGGCTAACTATGCAGATATTATTTTGCCAGCGGCGGCGTGGCCTGAAAAAACCGGCACGGTAACCAATACTAATCGCCAAGTGCAAATGGGCCGCCCTGCGGTTTCACCACCTGGGGATGCGCGTGAAGACTGGCTTATCACGGTGCAGCTTGCTAACCGCATGGGCTTGGACTGGAAGTACGAGCACCCTAAAGACGTGTTTGCTGAGATGAAGCAATCCATGAAGTCACTAGATAACATTACTTGGGAGCGCTTAGAAAAGAAGGCTGTTACCTACCCTAGCCTGACCCCAACAGACCCTGGTCAACCAATCGTATTCGCTGATGGCTTTCCACGCGAAGGCGGCAGAGCTAAGTTTACACCGGCTAATATTGTGGCACCCGATGATAAGCCTGATAACGAGTATCCAATGATCCTCATCACTGGCCGACAACTTGAGCATTGGCATACGGGTTCTATGACACGTCGAGCCACGGTACTCGATAGCTTAGAACCAGAAGCTAACTGCTCACTACACCCTCGCACCTTAAAAGAACTTGGCGTTGAAGCTGGCGACACAATTAAGCTCAGCACGCGTCGCGGCTCTATTGAGGTCATGGCTCGTGCAGATAGAGCGGTAAGTGAAGGCCAAGTGTTTATGCCTTTTGCCTATGTAGAGGCTGCGGCCAACGTGTTAACCAATTCAGCACTTGACCCAGTGGGTAAGATTCCAGAATTTAAGTTTTCCGCCGTTCGCATTGAAAAAACAGCGACCGTTTAATTAACAAGGTAATCCCTAAGCAGCAGTCCACAAGATTGCGTAACGTTTAAAAGAGAGAAGCATGGCCTACAAAAGCGACATTGAAATAGCACGCGAAGCCAATAAAAAACCGATACAAGAGATCGGTGCAAAAATTGGTATCCCGTCAGAACACCTACTGCCTTATGGCCATGACAAAGCAAAAGTATCTGCCGAGTTCATCGCAGCACAGCAAGGTAAAAAAGATGGCAAACTGATTCTAGTAACAGCGATCAACCCAACACCTGCAGGTGAAGGCAAGACCACGACTACAGTTGGTTTGGGCGATGGCCTAAACGCGATTGGTAAAAAAACAGCCATTTGTATTCGTGAAGCATCACTAGGCCCTTGCTTTGGTATGAAAGGCGGCGCGGCTGGCGGCGGTTACGCTCAAGTCGTACCTATGGAAGAAATGAACCTGCATTTCACCGGTGACTTTCACGCGATCACATCCGCTCACAACTTGTTATCAGCAATGATCGATAACCATATTTACTGGGGCAATAAACTTGAAATAGACGCTCGTCGTGTTGTATGGCGCCGCGTGCTCGATATGAATGATCGTGCTCTACGCCAGGTTACGACTAGCCTCGGTGGTGTAACCAACGGTTTTCCACGTGAAACAGGTTTTGACATCACTGTAGCATCAGAAGTTATGGCTATTCTTTGCTTAGCTAATGACCTACAAGATCTAGAAAAACGACTAGGCGATATCATCATTGCTTACCGCCGTGACTTAACACCGATCTACTGCCGCGACATCAGCGCAGATGGAGCAATGACCGTTTTACTTAAAGATGCGATGCAACCAAACCTGGTACAAACGCTTGAAAATAATCCAGCATTCGTACACGGTGGCCCATTCGCCAATATTGCACACGGTTGCAACTCAATCATTGCAACAAAGACTGCCCTTAAACTTGCTGACTTCGTTGTAACCGAAGCAGGCTTCGGTGCTGACCTTGGTGCTGAAAAATTCATGAACATCAAATGCCGTAAAGCAGGCCTAGCACCTGATGCGGTTGTTATTGTTGCAACAGTTCGCGCAATGAAGATGAACGGCGGTGTATTAAAAGAAGATCTAGATGGCGAAAACGTAGATGCTGTACAAAAAGGTTGTGCAAACCTAGGGCGTCATATCGAAAACATCAAATCATTCGGTGTGCCAGCCGTTGTCGGTATTAACCACTTTGTGACTGATACAGATGCTGAAGTTAACGCTGTTAAAGAATACGTTGAGAGCTTGGGTTCTGAGGCGATTCTTTGTAAGCATTGGGCAGATGGTTCAAAAGGCACAACCGAACTAGCCACCCGTATTGCAGAGATTGCAGAAAGTGGCGTATCGCAATTCAGCCCGCTGTACCCGGATGAAATGCCACTATTCGAGAAAATCGAGACGGTTGCTAAGCGCATTTACCGTGCAGACGAAGTATTAGCCGATCAAAAAATTCGTGATCAGCTACGTCAATGGGAAGAAGCTGGTTATGGCAACCTACCGATCTGCATGGCTAAAACTCAATATAGTTTTTCAACTGATCCTAGTTTACGTGGCGCACCAACTGGCCACTCAGTGCCGGTACGTGAAGTAAGACTCTCAGCAGGCGCTGGCTTTATCGTGGTGATCACGGGAGCGATTATGACTATGCCGGGCTTGCCAAGAGAGCCTGCAGCCGAAGTGATTAAGCTGAATGATGCGGGTGAGATTGAAGGATTGTTCTAGGTATTGAAGGTCTGCTCTAGTCTTGTCATCCCCGCGTAGGCGGGAATGACAAGACCTACGCGGGAATGACAAGCCCTAACGAATCGGCGGTGCGTACATCAAACCACCATTAGTCCACAAACCATTGACACCACGCTCTAAACCAATTGGCGTATCGGGGCCCACATTGCGAGTATAAGATTCGCCATAGTTGCCTACATTTCTAATGATGTTCGCACACCATGTATTAGGCAGCCCCATAAGTTCGCCCGAATTACCCTCAACACCAACTAATCGCTGCACTGCCGGCAAACTAGAATTAACCGCTTTTCCAACGTTGGTGCTATTAACACCCATCTCTTCCGCATTGATCATGCAGTTCAATGACCAACGAACAACATTAGACCAAGCAGAATCACCAGCAGGCACCATCGGGCCCAGTGGCTCTTTAGAGATGACTTCAGGCAGTACAAGATGTGCTTCAGGCTCTTTTAGCGTAGTACGCTGAGCGGCCAAACCAGACCGATCAGTTGTCATCGCTACGCACTCACCTTCGTCATAGGCTAATTTCAATACTGCATCGTCTTCGAAGTAAATAGGACGCCAGCGCATATTGCTGACCTTAAAGAAATCAACAGCGTTGAGTTCAGTGGTTGTGTTTCGACTCACACAAACTGGCTTGTTATCAAGCTCCAGCGCGCTACGAATACCGCTGCGCTTAGGCACCATAAAGCCCTGCCCATCGTAAAAATTGACGCCAACAAAATCACCAAAGGCGACATTACGAGACAGCGTCCAGGTGGTATTACGAGACAACATATCAAACTCGCCTGCCAGTAGGGCATCAAACCGAGTTGTCGCCGTAACAGGTTTGTATTCAATGGCTTCTGGATCATTAAATATCGCCGACGCAACCGCTTTACACAGATCAACATCTAAACCAGAGTACTGGCCAAGGCTATTAGCACTAGCAAAACCCACTAGACCAACGTTGACGCCACAGCGAAGAACACCACGTTGCTTTACATCATCGAGAGTGGCTGCAAACACTGCAGGCATTGCGCCCACAAACAATGTAGCCAACGTCGCAAGTGAAATAAGCTGCTTTCGCGCAACCCTGCGCTTGTTATTATTATTTTGATAGTTCATACAACGTTATTCCTCTTTTAAAATCTGCTCTAACAACTCAAACTGGAGCTTGCCGGATCTGACGCCTGCGATAGATCCGTCGGGTGCATATAGAATATAAGTAGGCGTTTTGATATATCGCTTACCGGTTGTTTGCTCAAACTGGTCAAAAAACACATCGGTTAGCACGGCAAGGTTGGTGTAGCTAGTGCCGTGATGAGCGATATTCTTACGGATGTAGTCAATGTTCTCGATGCCATCAATCGATACACCAATGGCATGAGCTCGTGAGTCTTTATATTTTTTATGGAATGCTTCTAGTAACGGTTTTTGTTCTTCGCAGGCTTTGCAGTTTTCGCCCCACAACATAACCACTGACCATTGGCCATTACCCACATAATTATTGAGATTGGTGCGTTCGTCATCTAGCGTTTGTAGTTCGAACGCGTGGGTCGTGCTCACAACAAGTGATGCTGTTGTTAGCACTGTTGCTGTCAGTATCACTCTCAATAAAGAACTTTTCATAGCTATTTTATTCCGTCAATCTAAACCGTTTAAACAACCGTTTACCCCGCTCCGCTATTTAATCCGATAGTGAACGACTTCCACCGGGACCTCGGAGTTATCAGATTCATGGCGATAGCTGGCTCGAATACACTCAGCTAATGCTACTGCGTCTACGGGTACACCATGGCTGGCAAACTCTTGCTCAACTCGAATACCACGTACTCGCGCATTTTCGTTTTCACCATCAACATCGGTGCAGGCAGTAACCACAAAAATATCACCTGGCAAATACTCTCTAACCATCAAACGTACCGCTTGTTTATTTCCAGGGCCCATCATCATCGTTTTATTATTGCTGAAGATCAATACGGCTCTGCGCGAGCGTTGATAGGCCGAAAAATCGACCGGCGCGCGCTGCGACTCTGTTTCAAAGAACCGCTTCTTGGCTTCATCAAAAATAGCTGTTTGAGATGTTCGTTTAGCTTCTGGGGTCGTATCATACTCATTGACATCAACCTCACTAATCACAGGCCGAACACGCAAGTCGTCTTCAGTTTGCACGCCTGATATGAACGTATCCCCCGCCCCACCTTGCTCACGGAATATCGCATCATTTAAAACAATGTCTGTAGCCTGCTGCGTTCCTGATACTGCCATTAACGATGATGGAAAAATACCAGTATCAGTTGTGATGTACTCGCGACGCACATGAAGCTTGCCGATAGCAATGTCATAATCGGTGATCGGCCCAGAATCTGTCTCTGAAAATCGCTTACCGTAAGACACGTAGTTTTTACCTTGATCAGCCGACACTAACTGCAAACCAAAACCTGCATTCTCCAGAGCTCGTATTAACGTATTACCAAACGCAGTTTCCGCACGTGACACTTGCAAGGTCACGACCGCAGGTTGCAATTCAGGGATTTGAACCAATGCTGATACTAAGTTTGATGCAATGAGCTGCAGTTGTCGCAGTTCTTCAGTGGAGGCTGCCGCGACAATCGCCTCGTTTGCACCAACAACGGGTAAATAAGGCGTGTTGTCGCGATCGCGATTGGATAGATCCGTTTCAGCTACCGCCGGCTGTGTTGCGGCCACGGGCTCTTCGGGTATTTTTTTAATTACACAACCAGCCATGGCGCTTGCGAGTAGCGTAGTGACAACTGCTTTAGTTACGTTCACGGTGCATCCCCCCGCCATAATTCAACCACTACGCCGCGGCTTGGAAATCGATCACCTGCACTCTGTGGAGCCCAGCAACCTTCATCCAGTATTCGATCTCGAGCAACGCCGTGCGACATTAATTCTTGAGTGACACGCTCTGCTCTACCAAGAGCCAAACCTTCATTGCCCAGCTCTGAATTGGTTTTGCCGTTACTGCAACCCACTACACTAATCAAATCGGTGCGCTCGTCATATTCGTTCAAAATCACAAGCACCATACGTTTGCCCAATTTGCCCATACGCAATTGATCGTCTCCAAACGGTACGATATCTCTGGAAACTCGATTTCGGCCATCTAAAACTGAGGTGAAATTACTGGCATCTCCAAAGAATAGATTACCCACCTCCACATTACTTGAGTTAAGCGCTTGTAAAGACGGTGCGCCGGTTGCACGCTCAGTAACACCGCTAACAACATCTGAAGTAATCAACGAAATGGTTGGAATACCGTCACTAAATTCTGTTGCAGAAGTGTATTTTATATTGTCTACCGCCACCGTAGTTTGTCCAAGGTGCTTGAACAAGCTTCTGTCGATCTTGGCAGCAATTCGACTTCCCGCCAACGTCATAGCGGAGATCGGAAACAACGAACCTCCAGAACGCACTTCGTAGCTACGCGTTATTTCGATATCACCGACACTTAAGGTATAGGTGTTTTCAAGCGAATCACCAGACCCATCGGCTTCTCTTTTGTAACGCAAAAAGTTGGCGCCTTGATCAGCCTGGACTTGCTGTATGCCATACCCCTCCACAATTAATTCAGACAGAAGCAGTTTAAGAAACACATCCTGTTCTGTGGGTAGTTGTATGGTCGTGGTGGCTGGGTGAGCTAGCTGCCGCAATACGTAGATGAGGTCTTTTGCGACCAAATCCTCACGTAAGCGCTGGCTCACCTTTTTAGTCACTGCCGGTGCTTCGACAACTGCTGTAGGCTTAGTTTCGGGTGTTCCGCAACCTGCCACTACTAGCAGGACACCCAATCCAAAGAATTGAGTCGTCCTGACCAAAGATTTATTTACACTCATAGGCCTGTAACCCAATACGCAATAATCGCTCTAATGACCGCCAAGCGTACACAAACTAGACAAATAACACTGCTAACCGAGTCTCGAAAAAACTAATGGTTCCATCACATTACGCATTTTATCGCCAGTTACCCCCAACTGGCTATTTGTACGAGTAGAGGGTCAGAACGGAACTTCAGACGTAACGCGCGCAACCGCCTTGGAAACGGGGTGCTCGAACTCCAAGCTCTGAGCATGCAACATCAGCCGATCAGATTCCACCCCGTACAACCTATCGCCCACAATCGCGCTATTTAGGCCCTGAGAGGCCGCGCTATGTACCCTCAGCTGGTGAGTGCGACCCGTGACTGGTTGGAACAAAACACGAGCAAATGGTGCGCTGTTGGAAATCAATCGCCACAGGGTCGCGCTGGGCTTCCCGTGCTCATGGCATACGATCTGAGTAGGTCGATTATCGATGTCGGGGCGGATTGGTAGAGTAATCAAGCCTCCGAGCCCGAGCGGCCTCAATGTCATCAAAGCAACATACCGTTTAGCCACGAGTCGCTTTTCAAACAGTTGCTGGAGCTGCCGATGGATGTCTCTTCGTTTTGCTAACAAGAGCAAGCCAGAGGTATCCATATCAAGGCGATGCACAAGCAGCGGGCCAGTCGCATCAGGATAAGCCTGCGCCACCTGAGTGGCAATGGAACCATCCTGTGTTTTACCGGGTTGTGACAGCACGCCCGAAGGCTTATTGACTACCAACAAATACTCATCTTCAAATACGATCTCTAACATTAACTAAGCCACACCTGTGCCACTCATATTGCCTATGGCTCGCCACAGTAAATTGAGCCCCATTAACAAAAAAAACCACAACATGAGTTTACGAAACAATTCGTTGCTCACACGCTTACGTAACTTCTCACCAACCGAAAACCCAACGATTGAAGGTATGACTAATATTGCAGAAATGCGGGTCAATTCCATCGTGATCATGCTGGTATTCCAGTAAGTCGCAAACAACGTAATACTGCCAATTAACAATAACAATCCCACCGTTGATACAAACTCTTCTTTATCAACTCTAGTTGCACTCAAATACACGATGATCGCTGGCGCCCAAATAGAGGCTAGCCCACCCATCACACCCGCAACCAATCCTGTACTAATTTGTGCGGGCAGTTTGTATTTTGGTGACAAAGCAGGTGGGTCAAGCCACAGGCTGGTAATCGCAAATATCGCCACCGCCACACCAACACATAGCAATAACAATTCGTGAGGAAAGCTTGCCGACGTCTTTGTAAAAATCACGATAAATACGACCATTGTTATCACCAGAGGCCATATCTCTTTAAACGTCTCCAGCACCTGCCCGCTGCGCAATACCTGCCAAAGATTGGTGGCAATCATCGGCACAATAGCTAATAAAATGGCCGTTCGAGCATCCACAAACAACGCCATCATGGCTATAACGGCAGTCGGGAATCCAATGCCCAAGGTCCCCTTTAACACTCCCGCCAACAGATAAATGCCAGCTGCCATCCAGATAATATTGAGGCTTATTTCCATGATCTATTTTTGATCAGATAACGAGATTGCGTTGGCGCTTCGCACTGTGGTAGTTTGCCCCGTAATTAGCTGAAAAATCACGAGAGAGCACATGTGTGGCATTGTTGGACTGTATCTGAAAAATGAAGCCTTACGGCCAAAATTGGGCGAGCTCTTTGCACCCATGTTATCTGAAATGCGCAGCCGTGGGCCTGATTCGGCTGGCGTAGCGATTTATCGCAATTCGGTAGCCGATAGCGAAACCAAATATTCGCTTGCTCACGATAGCAGCGACTACGATTGGAAAGCCGTTGATACCGGCATAGAAACCACCTTTAAATGTGAAGCCCGAATCGCTCAAATTGACACTCACGCCATTTTAATTACAACATTGGCTGAAAACAAATTGCGTGGCTGGCTAGCGGAACAACACCCTGAGGTTCGATTAGTTGGCTCTGGCCAAAGCCTAGAAATTTTTAAAGAAGTTGGCTTACCCGATGATGTCTATCGTCGCTTCTCGTTAAAAGATGCAGAAGGCAGCCACATGATCGGCCACACCCGCATGGCGACCGAGAGCGCAGTCACTACAGCAGGCTCACATCCATTCGCGACGGGTTCTGATCTTTGCCTGGTGCACAACGGCTCGCTGTCTAACCACAACCGATTGCGCGAGCAACTTCAAAAAGAAGGCCTGCACTTTCAAACTGAAAACGATACCGAAGTGGCCGCTGCCTATATGACCTGGAAGCTGCGCCAAGGCTTAAGCCTTCACGATGCTCTTGAAGGAGCCATTGATGATCTCGATGGTTTCTATACGTTTTGTGTGGGTACTGGTGATGGTTTTGCCGTGCTGCGCGATCCTATAGCTTGTAAGCACGCCGTCATGGCAGAAACAGATGACTGGGTTGCCATGGCCACTGAGTTTCGATCTATCGCTACGCTACCGGATTCAAACAACGCTAATATTTGGGAGCCAAAGCCCGCCACGGTTTATACCTGGGGCGGCCAAGGCGAGGTAAAGCATTAATGAGCACCTTAGATTTACAAACGCTAGGCTTGCGCGCTATTAACTCGCAGCTAAACACCAGCGATGTTGCATCGGGTTCCAGTTGGGAAATCACTGAACCACAAGGCCAACATGCCATTGCTTGTGGTTTACAAAGCGATATTAAGGTCGATATACGCGGCCATGTCGGTTTTTACTGCGCCGGCATGAATCAAAAAGCAGACGTAACGGTGCATGGCCATGCAGGGGTTGGCCTTGCTGAAAACATGATGTCCGGCCAAGTACGGGTTACTGGCAATGCAAGCCAGGCAGCTGGTGCAACAGCACACGGTGGCTTGCTAGTTATTGAAGGCGATGCCTCCTCTCGTTGTGGTATTTCAATGAAAGGCATCGATATCGTTGTAGGGGGCTCGGTTGGTCACATGAGCGCGTTCATGGCACAAAGCGGCAACCTAGTGGTATGCGGTGACGCTGGTGAAGCGCTGGGCGATTCAATTTATGAAGCTCGGCTTTTTGTTCGCGGCACCGTTGAAAACCTCGGCGCTGATTGTATTGAAAAGCCGATGACGGATGAGCACATCAAAACCGTTGATGATTTGCTAAAAAAAGCGGGGATTGATGCCGATGCCAAAGATTTCAAACGCTACGGCTCAGCACGCCAACTCTACAACTTTGATATTGATAACGCAGGTGCCTACTAACAATGACTAATAAAGCTCCTCGCACTTTGCCGCGTAAATCAGCCACGCTGGATGACTACACGCTATCCGAAATTCGTCGTGCAGCCAGCACCGGTATCTACGACATACGTGGTGGTGGCGCTAAACGTCAATTACCTCACTTTGATGACTTATTATTTCTTGGGGCATCTATGTCGCGTTATCCACTTGAAGGATATCGTGAACGCTGCGGTACCGAAGTTACGCTCGGCACGCGGTTCGCCACTAAACCCATTCAACTCGATATTCCCATCACGATCGCGGGCATGAGTTTTGGCTCATTGTCCGGACAAGCTAAAGAATCACTTGGCCGTGGAGCCAATATAGCGGGCACTTCAACCACCACTGGTGATGGAGGTATGACACCAGAGGAACGCGGTCACTCTAAGCTACTGGTATATCAATATCTGCCATCACGATATGGTATGAATCCTGATGACCTACGCAAGGCTGACGCAATAGAAATAGTCGTTGGCCAGGGCGCAAAACCAGGCGGTGGTGGTATGCTGCTTGGCCAAAAAATCTCTGATCGCGTTGCACAAATGCGCTCCTTACCCAAAGGCATTGATCAACGATCAGCATGCCGTCATCCGGATTGGACAGGCCCAGATGATCTTGAAATTAAAATATTAGAGCTTCGTGAAATCACCAATTGGGAAAAGCCGATCTATATCAAGGTGGGTGGCGCACGTCCCTACTACGATACTGCGCTTGCCGTAAAAGCAGGTGCCGACGTTATTGTGGTGGATGGCATGCAAGGTGGTACTGCCGCCACACAGGAAGTCTTTATCGAACACGTAGGCCAACCCACCCTTGCATGCATACGCCCTGCCGTACAAGCGCTTAAAGATATGGACATGCATCGCAAGGTTCAGCTAATTGTGTCAGGCGGCATTCGCAACGGCGCAGATGTAGCAAAAGCAATGGCCTTAGGTGCAGATGCAGTATCGATTGGATCAGCAGCTCTAGTGGCACTAGGCGATAACCACCCCGACCTCGAAGAAGAATATCAAAAGCTAGGCACTACCGCCGGGGCTTATGATGATTGGCACGAAGGTTTAGACCCTGCGGGTATCACCACACAAGACCCAGCACTGGCTGCCAGGCTCGACCCAGAAGTTGCTGGCCGTCGCCTAGCGAACTACCTAAAGGTCATGACGCTAGAGGCGCAAACCATTGCACGTGCTTGCGGTAAAAATCATGTACATAATCTTGAACCGGACGACTTAGTTGCACTAACCGTTGAGTCAGCGGCAATGGCAGGCGTACCACTATCCGGTACAAGCTGGATACCCGGCCAGAACGATTAATAATACAGTTTAAATTCGACATAGAAAATAAACCACAAACGTAGGAGCGTTGCATGTCCGATCTAGCAAAGTTTGCCAAAGACAATGGCGTTAAGTTTTTTCTTTTTAACTTTACGGATTTGTTTGGCACTCAGCGAGCAAAGCTTGTCCCTGCACAAGCCGTTGCATCCATGCAAAAGTCCGGTGCTGGTTTTGCAGGTTTTGCATCATGGTTAGATATGACACCTGCACACCCCGATATGTTTGTGATGCCAGATGCAAGCTCTGTTATCCAATTACCCTGGAAACCTGAAGTAGCCTGGGTGGCAGGCGATCCATGGATGGACGGCGAGCCTGTGGCACAAGCGCCGCGTAATGTACTTAAACGCTTAATGGCAGAAGCCGCCGAGCAAGGTTTGTTACCCAAGTCAGGTGTCGAACCTGAGTTCCACCTAATTTCAGCCGACGGCACAACCATCTCCGACGCTAGAGACACACAAGAAAAACCTTGCTACGACCAATCAGCGGTTATGCGCCGATACGATGTTATATCTGAAATTTGCACCACAATGATTGAACTGGGTTGGGGCCCCTATCAAAATGATCACGAAGATGCCAATGGTCAGTTTGAAATTAACTGGGATTTCAACGATGCGCTAACTACCGCAGACCAACACTGCTTCTTTAAATTTATGGTTAAGTCGATCGCCGAAAAACACGACTTACGCGCCACGTTTATGCCCAAGCCATTTATCAACCTCACCGGCAATGGTTGCCACGTGCATCTTTCTGTCTGGGATTTAAAAGGCAAAAAGAATTTATTCCACGATAAAAAGGATGAAGTTGGCTTGTCATCGATGGCCTATCACTTTTTAGGCGGCTTAATGAAGCATGGCGAAGGTATCACTGCTATCACTAATCCAACAGTCAACTCTTACAAGCGTATCAATGCGCCACCTACTCTATCTGGTGCAACTTGGTCGCCTAGCTCTATCACCTACGGTGGCAATAACCGCACACACATGGTGCGCGTGCCAGACGAAGGCCGCATCGAATTTCGATTGGCTGATGGTGCTGCTAACCCATACTTGCTACAAGCCATTATGTTGGCAGCTGGCCTTGCCGGTATTGATCAAGAGCTCGACCCGGGCAAGCGTTTGGATATTGATATGTACACTGAAGGCCATAAGGTGAAGGGCGCTAAAAAGTTACCGCTTAACTTACTGGATGCCCTACGCACCTTCGGTAAAGACAAAGCACTACAAGCGGCATTAGGAGAAGAATGCTCCAATGCCTTTATCAAGCTCAAAACTAACGAATGGAATACGTTTACAACACAGCTTACTCAGTGGGAACGAGATACAACGCTCGATTGCTAGACACGATGCCACGCGCCGCACTAGGACGTCATGCTTGGCGCTAGGCGCCATTCACGTGGTTTTAGATGACGCACGGGGCAAATATGCCCCGGAATCCACAGTGTTTTAGTCTAGCTCGACTAACCCTATATACTAACAACTACAACTTACACCTACCAAAGTATTCAAATGTCTAATTTTAAATACGCATTCGTCAAAGCCAGCTGGCACTCCGATATTGTCGATCAAGCGCTAACTGGATTTCTTCAGATCATCCGTGAAAAAGATGTGGACGTGTTTGACGTGCCGGGTGCGTTTGAAATGCCACTAATGGCGCGTGACTTGGCCAAAACAGGAAATTATGCAGCCGTCGTTGCGGCGGCACTTGTCGTAGATGGTGGCATTTATCGCCATGACTTTGTGGCACAAGCCGTACTCGATGGCTTGATGCAAGCCGGGCTTGAAACAGGCGTGCCGATACTGTCGGTTTCACTTACGCCGCATCATTTTCAGGAAACCATCCACCACACCAAAATCTATCAAGAACACTTCGTGATCAAAGGGCAAGAGGCGGCGAAGGCCGCGCTTCAGATTTCAAAACTAAGGGCGTCTATTGCTACTTAGTGGTGTCATCCTCGCGAAGGCGGGGATGACAAAATAACGCGGGGATGACGTTAGTTACGCGGGATAACATAAGCTGCGAGGATGACGAGTCAAACCAACTTATCACCCGGCTCACGCCCCGCAAAAAAAGCATCAAGGTTATCCAACGCGCGATATCCCATAGCATCGCGTGTTTCAAACGTGGCACTACCAATGTGCGGCAACATAAACACGTTATTAAACGCTGACAGTGCTGGGTTTCCACCCGGCTCCGTCTTAAAGCAATCCAAACCTGCCGCTGCCAACTTACCGCTCTCTAGTGCTGCCATCAACGCATCTTCATCGATCAACGCACCACGCGCTGTATTGACCAGTATCGCGTTATCAGGCAACAGGCCCAAGGTATCGCTATTGATTAAATTAGTCGTCTCAGGCGTTGCTGGGCAATGTAGAGAGACAAAATTAGCTATGGGCAACAATGATTCTAGCGTTGAGTGGAATTGCGCACCCTGCTCTAGTTCAGGCGCAAGGCGATTACGATTGTAGTAATGCACATCCATATCAAAACCACGAGCACGTCTTGCCATCACTTGGCCTACACGACCCATACCAACAATCCCAAGAGTTTTGCCAGTCACCTGGTGACCAACCATAAAACTTGGGCTCCAACTATCCCACTGATGACCTCGAACCATCGGATCACCTTCGGGTGCGCGACGTGCCGCACCAAGCAATAACAACATAGCTATTTCAGCAGTAGCATCTGAGAGTACATCAGGGGTGTTGGTAACGGTAATGCCGCGTGCTTCTAATGCAGGTAGATCACAGTGATCCACGCCAACAGAGTGATTAGCGATTATCTTAAGTTGACTACCCAGTTGTTTTGCGACATCAGCGTTGAATACTTCAGAGTGACAAGGAACAATGGCATCAACCTTGTTGCTCATCTCGATAATGTGCTCAGCGGAACTGATCGTATCATCGCTATTGAGAATAACGTTGTAGTGCTTCTTTGCGCGAATGATGGTGTTAGCGGATAGCTTACGGCTAATCCATACAGTGGGTTTATCGCTCATAACTCGCTTTGCTTAGTGGCTTTTATTAGTCTTTTTCTTCAAGCGGCATATCAACCGTTTTTTTCCGGACACACTCATCAAAAAAATCATAGGCAGCTAAGCACAAAACAAAACCAGCAATGATCGCAAACGGTAGCCCGCCATTAAAGCCTGCAAAACCGGTAGAGATACTGTAAGACAAACCAATAATAAACGTCGCAAACGTAACCAAGCCAAACAGGCCAGCTAAAATTTTGATTAATCTGGGTGACATGTGATGTTCCTTTTAATCTGATTCGTTTAAATGTGCGACTAACCAAGCAGCCGTCCGCAATAAGCGATCATCTTCACGCCTACTGCCTACAAGCTGTACTCCGATTGGCAGCTCCTGCTCGCCCTGCAGTAGAGGCAATGACAAACAAGGCAAGCCACACAAGGTCCAAACCGTACTGCAGATTGGGCTACCGGTGCTGTCGCCGAGCTTAGGCGCTTCACTTAATGCCGATGGCGTAATCACAGCATCAAACTCTAAGAAGAATTGCGAAAACCAATCAATCGCACCTTGGCGTACTTCAAGTGCTTCTTCGTACATCTCTGTAGTCACTGCAGCAGCCCCCACAAATACGTCTTGTATCGTGCTGCTTAACTTTTCAGGATGCTCCAAACGCTGCTCTTCTAACGCTCGGTAAATTTCATATTCATGTATGACTTTATGGGCTGCAATCAATACTGAAAAAGATTGAGGTGCTGGCAAACGGTCAAGCCTTATACCGGGTACTTGCAATAACTCCTCCATGCCCTCAGCAACATCAGTACTGTATTGATCTGCATACGGCATATCGATCCAAGCAAAATTAGGCTCGACTGGCGCTGCCGATAAATAGCCTGCCAGCATCGGCGGTTTTGCATCGATGTAACTGTTGCTATCGGAATGGTCGTACCCAGCCAGTGAATCGGCAAGCACGGCGATGTCTCCTAAATCACGTGCAAACAATCCCACTTGGTCAAGCGTCGATGACGTCTCCAATGCACCGCGCCTAGAGATGATACCTTCGCTTGGCTTAAAGCCATAGATCCCACAATAGGATGCTGGCCGAATCGTAGAACCGTTAGTTTGGCTACCAATTGCCAATGGCACATGGCCGGCTGCAACTGCTGCAGCTGAACCACTCGATGAGCCACCCGGTGTAAATGCTCTGTTATGCGGGTTTCGAGTAACCGATGGATGCATAAATGCAAACTCAGTTGTAACCGTTTTACCCATGATGACTGCACCAGCCTCAATGAGTTTTTCGACCACAGCGCAATGTTCTTCAGGTTGGTTATCGACATAAGCCTCGCTGCCGTAGGTAGTTGGCATATCAGCAGTATCAAAAATATCTTTAACACCAACGGGTATTCCCAACAACGACCCCATTGGTCGATTAGCGCGTCGGTTTTCGTCGCACACTTTGGCAGCTTCAATCGCTTGTTCGCTATTGATATGCTGCCAAGCATGTAACTCGCTATCACTTTCTTCGATCAGCTTAGCGCAACCGCCGACATAGGCTTCTGAGGTACTACTCCCCTCTTTAAACAGCTCGACAATATCTCGCACTGTCTGCCCGTTGTTCGGCTTGTTCATTGGTTCCTTATCAGTCATGGCTATGGAATGTACTCACCAAACAGACGATCAGGCAACCAAAGTGCGATCCCTGGGAAGATGTACATCAACACCATGCAAAAAATCACGATACCCAAGTACGGCATGATGCCTTTGAATATCTCCATCAGCTCTATCTGATCTTTGAGTACGCCCTTCAGATAATAGGCGGACATCGCCATCGGCGGGGTTAAAAAGGACGTCTGTAAATTCAAGGCAATAAGCATTGCAAAGAAGTACGGATTAACGTTAAACGTTTCTAACATTGGCAAAAATATCGGTACAAAGATAATCAAAATCTCTGACCATTCCAGCGGCCAACCTAATAGGAAAATGATTAGCTGAGCCAATACCAAAAATTGCCACGGCTGCAGGTTCATTGCTAGCACCCAGTGTTCAATGATGTCGTGACCACCTAGGTACGAAAATACAGACGCAAACGTCCACGAACCCACAAACATCCAACACACCATGGCCGTAGCTTTTGCGGTTAAAAATACAGACTGCTTTACCATGACCCAATTTAGAGAGCGGTAAAGAAAAGCGAGTATTAACCCACCCAAAGCACCAATCGCAGCCGCTTCTGCAGGGGTTGCGAGACCTCCTAATATCGAACCTAACACCGTCATAATCAAAACGGTTAATGGAAGAAAGGACGTGAGTAGCTGCCAGTAAATGGTGCTGCGCTTCAGGTTGGGATCAATTACAGGCTTGGGAGCAATTGACGGATTGAAATATACACGCACGATCACGTAGACAATATACATACCCGCCAATAACAAACCAGGAAACACCGCCGCCGCATATAGACGTAATGGCGAGAGCTCTGCTATCGCTGCATAAACAATTAACATGATCGAGGGCGGTATTAATATACCCAAGGTACCACCAGCGCAGATTACACCGGCGCTAAAGTCATTTCGGTAATTAGCTTGCGCCATGGCTGGAAAAGCGAGTAAACCCATTAGCGTTACAACAGCACCCACGATGCCACTAGCCGTAGAGAACACAGCACAGGTTATCAATGCCGCGATAGCCATCGAGCCCGGCAGGTTACGAGCGGCTAGCTGTAGAGAGGAAAACAAACGATTAACGATATTAGCGCGCTCTACCACGTAGCCCATAAACAGGAACAAGGGGATGGCGACTAAGGTGTCGTTTTCCATTACTGAATAGGTATTTTGATTCAGCAAATAAAAAATAGTATTTTCAAAAATATCGGAGGCTTGAGTTACCGGCCCCCCGTCGTAGTACGCGTAATACCCAAAGGCTACGCCCATCGCCAGCAAGGTGAATGCAACCGGAAACCCGAGCATCACCAAAACGATGAACAACGACAGCATTAAAATGGCAACTTGAGGATCAGTCATGACTGATTCCTCCGTGCCATACCAAATTCATGAGCTTGTTCGATTAATAAGTCTTCGGTTTCTTTCACATCATCAAGTCGTTGCATCCAAACCCCTGAACGAATTGCCTTACAACATCTGATCATTTCAGCAATACCCTGAAGGATTAGTAGACCACCGGCCAAAGGAATAAGTGATTTAAAAAAGTAAACTTGGATTCTTGCTGGGCTATTAGAGCTTTTCTCATCCCAGCGCCATGAATCTGCGGCGATTTCTGCTCCATACCAAGCAAGAGCGAACATACCCGGCATAAAAAATATGATGTACAACAGTAAATCAATGCTGGCTTGCATACGCACTGGAAACAAGCGATACAACACGTCACCTCGTACATGGCCATCTTGTGCCAAGCAATAAGCGCCGGCCATCAAAAACAAGCCGCCATACATTTGGATCATCATGTCGAAAGCCCAAACCGTTGGCCTAAAACCCGGCATGTATCGAACGAACACTTCGTAAGAGACAGACAAGGTGAGTATCAAAATGCACCATCCAAATGACCTACCCACCCAAATGCTCAGGCTCTCAATCGCATATACGAATTTAGTCAGCACGTGATTTCCAAATATGAAGAGTTATAAATTTTTGAAGAGTGATTCGAGTAGTAACAACGAACAACGGGAGCATAAGCCCCCGTTGTTTTTTCATCAGACTAAAAATTAGCCGAAGTAGTGCTTGTACGCTAGCTTGTAGTCAGGTTGGTTAAGGTTTAGGTAGTTCATAACCGTCTTAGCGTAAGCCTTTTGCGACTCAATAACCTTCGCAAAGAACTCATCTTCACCAGACATACGTGCAACAACCTTATCCCATGCTTCTAACTGCCCCTGCATGACAGAATCAGGTGTGCGGTAAACGTTAACGCCTTGCTCTTCTGCAAGTGTCACTAGGTCGTCGGCGTAGCGACGAGTGTTGTGCCAGTAGAAGTTAGAGTTTTCAGCTTCAGATGCATACTTAAGGATCGCTTG
>CALJAA010000147.1 GCA_938028465.1 uncultured Granulosicoccaceae bacterium
TTTATCGCTATTGATATTAAACGTCATTGTGTTGGTTTTTCTGCTGGTATCAACCAACTGGTTAACTCGTATTATTGAGCTGCCAACGCGGTTAATTGGCGTGGCTATTCTTTTGTTAAGTTTTGTCGGTGTGTACTCACTGCGCAATTCACTAACTGATTGTGCTCTCGCAGCCGGCTTTGGCATTTTCGGCGTTATTCTTAAACGTCTTCATTTGCCGATTGTTCCGATTATTTTGGGCATGGTGCTCGGAAATATCATGGAGGTAAAGCTGCGCTCTGCTATGCCACGATTAAAAACGCCGATGGATATGATTGATCGGCCCATTGCCATGATCATATTTATCATGATCCTAATCGTGTTGGGGCTCCATATCAGAGCCTTCATACTGAAGCAAAGAGAGAAACAGAATAGCTGATGATTACTCAGTCGCAAATAGATGAGCAACGATCCAACAGTGCTGAAGTTGGAACCTTGTTTATCGATGGTAAGCCAGCGGATGGCCACTCAGGTGAAGTGTTGGATGTTATTTCACCTATTGATGGAACGAAGCTCACCACAATTGCTGCGGGTAGCGATACTGATATTGATAACGCTGTTAAGGCCGCACGAACCGCGTTTGAGGATGGGCGATGGTCTCAATTAGCACCAGCTGCTCGCGGTAAGGTATTACAACGAATTGCAGATCGTATTGAGGCTGAGGCGGTATCGTTAGCTGTATTGGGTGTGCGAGATAACGGTACTGAAATCTCAATGGCGATTAAAGCTGAACCGGGTAGTGCAGCTGCTACCTTTCGCTATTATGGCGAACTATGCGGTAAGCAGTATGGAGAAATTGCACCAACAGCCCCAGGTTCACTAGGGCTGATTCATGTGGAGCCGGTTGGTGTTGTTGGGGTGATAGTGCCTTGGAACTTTCCGTTAATGATCGGCGCTTGGAAAATTGCGGCAGCGCTAGCCGCCGGTAACACTGTCGTGCTTAAACCAGCTGAAGTTGCATCGCTCTCATTGTTACGCCTGGTGCAGATATGCCATGAAGCGGGCTTGCCTGATGGCGTGTTGAATGTTGTCACCGGTACCGGTATCACTGCCGGTGCTGCGTTGGGTAAGCATAACGATGTGGACGTGCTTGCCTTTACTGGTTCCGGTGCGGTAGGTAGGCAGTTAATGGCTTACTCTGCTGAGTCCAATTTAAAACGGGTTTACCTAGAGCTCGGTGGCAAGTCGCCCAGCGTTGTGTTTGCCGATGCGGGTGATCTGGACAAAGTAGCTGCCACCTTGGCTGGGGCTATCTTTCGTGATAGTGGGCAGGTGTGCATAGCAAGTTCGCGTGTACTAGTAGAAAAATCGATTCATAGGGAACTCACCGATAAGATTGCGGTACTAGCGCAGAAGATGCGGATTGGCGATCCCTTAGATCTAACAACTCAAGCAGGCGCTATAGCCTCCGAAATGCAAATGAATAATATCCTCGCGAACTGTGATCGTGCTGTAGCCGAGGGGGCTGAGCTGATTATGGGTGGCGAACGTATTGCTATTGACAGTGGTGGGTTTTATATCGGCCCTACGTTGTTTGATCAGCCTCGGCAGGATAGTGCGCTGGTGCAAAACGAAATATTTGGGCCGGTATTGTCGGTGCAAACCTTCGACACGGAAGACGAAGCCGTGATGCTCGCCAATGGCACCAACTATGGTTTATCAGCTGGCGTTTTTACTCGCGATATTAGCCGTGCGCATCGAATGATATCTCGGCTGCGTGCTGGCGTTGTGCACGTTAATACGTATGGTGGTGCAGATATATCCGTACCGTTGGGTGGGGTTGGGCAATCTGGTAATGGGCATGATAAGTCTCCACATGCACTAGACAAGTTTCGCAACCTAAAAACGGCTTGGATTCAATTATGAGCGTTCCAACGAACGCACCAATCGTGATTATTGGCGGCGGTATCATCGGGTGCTCTACGCTATATCACTTAGCTCATAAAAATGTGCAAGCCGTATTGGTCGAACGCAAACAATTGGCCTCTGGCACCACATGGCATGCAGCGGGTATCGTTGGGCAGCTGCGCGAAAGCGGTTCGCAAACGGAGCTTGCCAAACACACGGCGCGTTTATTCAAAGAGCTGGAAGAAGAGACGGGTCAAGCTACTGGATATAAGCAAAACGGCACCATGCATTTAGCCTTGTCTGATGTGCGTATGGAGCAGCTATTACGATCACACGATCATGCCGAACGTATGGACATTGAAAGCCAGTTATTGTCTGCAGAGCAAGCGGCGATGCGTTGGCCTTGGGTTGATTACGCTGGCGTAAAAGGTGGGTTTTTAGTGCCGAGTAATGGGCAGGTTAACCCGCTTGATGTCACGCAAGCATTAGCAAAAGGTGCCAAGCAAAAAGGTGCGCAGATTGTTGAGAACACAGAAGTACTAAAAATTCTTACTACTAACGGCAAGGTTACCGGTGTGCGTACTGATGCTGGCGACATCGCCACGACCAAAGTGTTGTTAGCAGGGGGAATGTGGGCAAGCCGTTTTGCTAAGGCGCATGGCGTTACCGTGCCACTACATGCGGCCGAACATTTTTATATTGTTACAGAGCCCGTTAAAGACTTACCCCGTGATTTACCTGGGTTGGTTGTGCTAGAAGAGCGAACCTACTGGAAAGAAGATGCGGGCAAGCTGCTTATCGGTGGGTTTGAAGCACGTGGCAAAGCCTGGGGTGAAGCTGGAATCTCGGACTCATTTGAATTCGATGAGTTGCCGTTTGATATGGATCATGTCGAACCTGTGCTGGAGACCATCTACGCTCGTATGCCTGCGTTGGCCGATATGGGGATAAAAACGTTTTTCAATGGGCCTGAAAGTTTTACTCCGGATGGTAAGCCTTACATTGGGCCAGCACCTGAGATGCCAGGGCTTTTTATCGCTGCGGGCATGAACTCAAACGGCATTTTAAACTCCGGTGGTGTGGGCCTTACCATGGCTGAGTGGATGACGGAAGACATGCCGCGACGTGGTATGGGCTCACTACAAACCTCACGTGCAATGCCGTATCAATCCAATGCGGCGTATAACGCTGAGCGTGTGACCGAGTCGGTCGGGCTGCATTGGGGATTACACTGGCCAGGACGACAAATTGAAACTGCACGAGGTATCAGGCGAGTGCCATTGCACGAGCATTTTGAAAAGGCGGGCGCTAAGTTTGCCGAGCGCTATGGTTGGGAAGTACCGATGTACTTCGACCCGCAAAACGAAGGCTGGCCAAAGCGAGCATCTATTGGCTGGCAGGATTGGTCTAAACAAGTGGCCAGTGAGGCGATGGCAGCACAACAAAGTGCCGTCATATTGGATCAATCCATGTACGCGAAGATTCTCGTAGCCGGGCCCGATGCTGTTACAGCTTTGAATCATATTTGCGGCGCACAAATCGATGTTGATGTGGGCACCAGCGTATACACACAGATGCTAAATCAGCGCGGTGGTATTGAGGCTGATGTGACTATTACGCGTATTGCTCCTACACGATTCATGTTGGTCACGGGTCATCCTAGTCAAATTCGTGATCAGCATTGGATTCAATGCCATGCCGACCCAAGCTGGGATTTCGAGTTGATTGACATGACGTCAGCCTATAGCCTCATGACCTTACACGGCCCAAAATCGCGAGAAATATTACAGGCGATAAGCGGTGATGATCTATCAAATGGTGCATTTGGTTTTGGGCAAGCAATAGAGATAGATATTGCTTATGCGCGATGTTGGGCCATACGTCGCTCGTTTTTAGGTGAGCTTGGTTTTGAGTTATTGTTACCAACTGAGTTTACTGCACATGTATACGATGAACTACGTCGCGTTGGTGACCCGCTAGGGTTACAGCACATGGGCATGTTTGCAATGAACGCATGTCGGCTTGAAAAGGGCTTTCGCCATTTTGGCCATGATATAGCCGAAGAGGATACGCCGTATGAAACAGGCCTTGGGTTTGCGGTTGATTTAAACAAGCCAGAGTTTGTTGGACGACAACCCTTATTCACGCAGCGAAACAACTATAAGGCCGCAACACCGGATCGGATGATCATGATTTCGGTTGTTGGCTTAACGCAAAAGAATGGCCCATATCTGATCCACAATGAAACCATCTGGAAAGACGAAAAGCTAGTCGGATACGTGACATCGGGCGGGTGGGGGCATCGAGTCAATGCCATGATTGGGCTAGCGACCATGCATCGCGATCAAGGCGTTGATAAAGCTTGGATAGATGAAGGCGGGTTCAGTGTGAAAATTGCTGGACAATATTATGAAGTACGCGCGCAGTTAGCGCCTCTTTATGATCCTAAAGGCGAAAGAATGCGCGCTTGATAGGGTGCGAAGATTTAAGCGGAGATAGCACGGTGAAAAAAACAATTTTGGTCATTGGTACTTACGATACCAAGGATGATGAGCTTATGTTCGTTGTCGATACCATTCAAGGTCAGGGTGCAAATGCGCTGACAATGGATGTGAGTGTGCTCGGTGATCCATCAAAGCCTACCGACATTTCTAAACACCAAGTAGCAGAAGCAGGCGGATCATCGATCCAAGCAACCATCGATAGCGGTGACGAAAACACCGCCATGCAAATAATGGCGCTAGGTGCATCTAAGCTATGTACAAGACTGCACTCGGAAGGCAACATTCACGGCATGATCGCCCTTGGTGGAACCATGGGTACGGATTTAGCACTTGATTGTGCTCAGGCTTTGCCAATGGGAGTGCCCAAGTATGTTGTATCCACCGTATCGTTTTCACCCTTGATACCAGCGGATCGTTTATCGCCTGATATTCAAATGATATTGTGGGCTGGTGGTTTGTATGGGCTTAACTCAGTGTGCAAATCATCGTTGTCACAAGCAGCGGGTGCTGTTGTTGGAGCAGCAAATGCCGTTATAGCGCCAAGCTCAAACAAACCGATCATCGGTATGACGAGCTTGGGTTCGTCGTGTTTAAGCTACATGACGTTA
>CALJAA010000148.1 GCA_938028465.1 uncultured Granulosicoccaceae bacterium
GGGCGTGTTGAGGATATACGGGAATGTATTGGTTGCAATATTTGCGTATCCTCCGATGCGTTTTCCATCCCATTAAATTGCACACAAAACCCGACTATCAGCCAAGAATGGAAACGTGGTTGGCACCCTGAAGATGTGCCAAAAGCACCTGCTACTAAATCTATTTTGGTGGTGGGGTCTGGGCCTAGTGGATTAGAGGCGGCACTGACACTTGCACGTGCGGGACATGAAGTCACCGTTGCAGAACAAGACAAGGAATTTGGCGGGCGAGTGCGATTAGAAAGCGCGTTGTCGGGCCTTAGCGCATGGAGTCGCGTTGCCGATTACCGGCTGTATCAACTACGGCAGTTAAGCAACGTTAATTTGTATGCACAAAGCCATGTTGACACGGCAATGATCGACGAGTTTGATGCTGACCATGTGTTTATTGCCACCGGTGCGGATTGGATGAGCAATGGCCGCGGGCGTACGCATTTTGAACCCATTGATGGTTTTGCAGAACATACAACAAGTGTTGATGAACTACTACTTGGTAATGTACCTAATGGGCCTATCGTTATTTATGATGATGAGCACTACTACATGGGTAACACAATTGCGGTAGATCTAGCTAAAAAAGGTCATGCAGTAACGCTGGTAACACCTCAACCTTATGTCGGAGGCTGGACGGCCTATACGATAGAACAACCGCGCGTGGTTAAAGAGTTGGCCTCAGTCGGAGTGGAAGTCGTGCTAAACGCCATGGCGCTTGGCTATAAGGAAAACAACTTGCAGCTCGAAGATACCAATACACGTAAGGCGCTGCCACCGCTGGATGCGCTTACATTGATTTCGGTTGGCTTGCGTCAACCGCGGCTAGCGTTATGGTCATCATTGGATACGGATCAACACTGCACACTGCTTGGTGATGCCGTCGCGCCTGGCTTAATTCAATCAGCGGTTTTTAGTGGTCATCGCTTAGCACGCGACTATTTATCGGGTGCAAACCCGCCTGTAGCAATGTTGAGAGAAAGGCCAGTACTATTTTAGTGCTTTTCAGTGCTAATCTAAGATAACAAGATACGGTTGCACCCTGATTTAATAACGGCAAATAAGGGTGTCCATAACAATTGATAGAGTACCTTACTCATGACAGACCTTAGTTCCAATGTAGAGAGGCTAAACGGCTATCTAGAACGTTTTCGCCAATCCGGTATTTTGAACCAAATCGATGGCAAGGCGTGTGAAGCTCTCTCGGGTGAGACCTATGAAAACACATCACCCGTTGATGAGTCATTGATTTGCACCGTTGCAAAAGGATCGGTTGCCGATATTGACGCTGCCGCAAACGCCGCCGCTAAAGCGTTCCCGTTATGGCGCGACATGCCAGCAATAAAACGCAAAAAAATCCTGATCGCTATTGCCGATGGCATCGAAGCACGGGCCGAAGAAATCGCGTTTTGCGAATGTTGGGATACGGGTCAAGCCTTACGATTTATGTCAAAGGCAGCATTGCGGGGAGCCGAGAATTTCCGCTACTTCGCCGACCAAGTAACCTCAGCTCGTGATGGTAAAAACTTAGCCTCACCCACTTTAATGAATGTAACATCTCGTGTGCCAATTGGCCCTGTTGGCATCATCACGCCGTGGAACACGCCATTTATGTTGTCCACTTGGAAGATCGCGCCGGCATTAGCGTCTGGTTGTACAGTGGTACATAAGCCAGCAGAGCTAAGCCCGATGTCCGCTCGCATCCTTATTGAAATTGCCGAGGAAGCAGGCTTACCACCGGGTGTATGGAATATGGTTAACGGTTACGGAGAGGATGCAGGGCGAGCATTAACAGAGCACAAGGCTATCAAGGCCATTGCGTTTGTTGGTGAAAGCCGTACAGGTAGCCTGATTACGAAGCAAGGTGCTGACACACTAAAGCGTATGCATTTAGAGCTTGGTGGTAAAAATCCGGTCGTGGTTTTTGATGATGCCGATATCGAACGAGCGCTGGATGCCGTTATTTTCATGATCTATTCGATTAACGGCGAGCGATGCACCTCATCTTCTCGGTTATTAGTACAAGACACTATCCGTGAGAAGTTTGAAACGGCGTTGATAGAGCGAGTCAATAACATTAAGGTTGGCCATCCATTAGACCCAACAACAGAAGTAGGCCCACTTATCGCGCAGGAACACTTTGATAAGGTGACAAGCTATTTCGACATTGCCGTAAGTGACGGTGCAACAGTGGCAGCGGGTGGTAAGCGCATAGGCGAGGAAGGCTTTTTTGTTAGCCCTACGTTGTTCACCAATGCCAACAATCAAATGCGAATTGCCCAAGAAGAAATCTTTGGCCCTGTTCTCACATCTATCCCGTTTAACACTGAAGAAGAAGCTCTGCAGATAGCTAACGATACTGAGTACGGGCTTACCGGCTATGTATGGACTAATGATCTCACTCGTGCATTAAGATTCACCGATAAATTAGAGGCCGGGATGATCTGGGTGAATTCTGAAAACGTACGGCATTTGCCCACGCCCTTCGGTGGCGTAAAAGCCAGTGGCAT
>CALJAA010000149.1 GCA_938028465.1 uncultured Granulosicoccaceae bacterium
CGCGTACCGACTACCGTATCGTGGTTAATTAACTGATCCAGCTGAGCCAAGGTACCGGCATCCAATTTGATTTCAGATGCCCCAGCATTCTCAATCATATATTCCATATGTTTGGTGCCAGGGATCGGCAACATCTTGCCCTCGCCTTGATTTAGCAACCAAGCTAATGCTAATTGCGCCATTGAGCAGTTATTTTGTTCGGCAATCTCGGCAAACGGCTTTAACAGTTTTACATTCTGAGCATATGCCTCAGGTTCAAATCTTGGGCGTGCAATAGTGCAACGTAGGTCATCATCGGGTAGTTGAGTAACATCAGCAGCTTTGCCGGTTAAAAAGCCGCGGCCTAATGGTGAGAATGGCACCACTGCAATATCATGTTCATTGCAGGCTTCTATAATGCCCCGCTCTGGCGTACGCGACCAAAGTGAATACTCAGATTGTACCGCTGCAATCTTATGCACAGCGATTGCGCGCTTAAGCGTATCAGTACAAACTTCTGATAACCCGATTTCTCTCACTTTGCCTTCAGCAACAAGTTTTGCCATTGCGCCAACGCTCTCCTCCACTGGCACCTTAGGATCAGCCCGGTGTAAATAATACAGATCAATGACATCTGTTTTCAATCGGCTTAGGCTGAGGTTGCATTCCTTAACAATGGTCTCTGGGCGGCCGTCAATACCGGCATTGGATAAACCGCATTTTGTCGCCAATACAAACTGCTGGCGCTTATCAGATAGGTACTTACCCACCAATGTTTCATTGTGACCATCACCGTACATATGTGCTGTATCAAAAAACGTATAGCCCACTTCAAGTGCGTGATTGAGCAACTCCGCCGATTCTTTTTCGTCGGCGGCGCCATAGCCCATCGACATATTCATGCAACCCAAACCTACAGCAGAACACTCTAACGATCCAATCTTACGGCTATGCATGTTGTAATTTCCTCACAGAAAAGTTGATGATAATGAAACCCAATATAAGATAGCGACAGCAATCCAGTACATCATCGCAACGTACGGCCAGTTACGTACAGCCGCTTGCCACGCCGAAACACCGTAGCGCCCTTGCACAACTAAGTGCGTACCCGATAAAGGACTACCGCAAGTGCCTAAGGCCCAAGAAAACAAATATACCATTGCTAGCAGATTTGCCGGGGGTGTTAGTGGCTGTAATAACGGTGTTAGTACGGCAATTTGTATTACTGGGTGAATGCCCATTGCTGCGACCACAATCATGGCCGCGAGCAGCATTGCAGCCTCTCTTGCGCCAAATGCCTGAACAGGTAAACTGATACCAACGCTACTAAGATAGTTCGATAAACCCGACGCCAACACGCCTGCTGCCATAAACAACAATAGTTCGTTTTGCGACTTACAAAACTCTGTATCAATATGTTGGCGAAAACTGCCAAACATTGAGCTAAGACCCTTTCTAAACGATAAATAAACTACCGGCAATATAATGGATGCAGCTGTAATAACCACCAATATCGACAGCTGTGGGTATTGCCAATAGCCAAACAACACCATGAGCGAGAGTACTACTGGTGCCGCTAAGCTCTGCAACCCAAGTGGATAACCTTGAAACGACTGCACCTCACTACTATGACGAATCACACCAACCCAATATACAACGCACAGTGACGCTAGCGTAAAAGGTAGCCCGTACATCATCAACGATGGTAGATGTGCAGTTTCTGTGTAAAGTAAAGCCACGGCCATTCCTCCAAAAAAAGGCGACCAAGCAGAGCAAGCGCAAAAAGTACGGGTGATTCCTGACGAAGTAAATAGATCCAGTTTTTTATTTGCAGTTAAACGATCCGCAATTAATATTGGCCCAGAAATGTTAATAATGGAACCAAACAGAGTTACGGCTGCCAGGGTTTTTGCGTAAGCCTGTTTTCCTATTGGTAAAGGGCTGTGCGGATCAACAAAGTCGAACATGACTAGACGTAATAGCCCGACCGCAACAACCATAGATAACAACGTGGTGTTACGGGAAAGAGATTCTAGCCAACTAATTGAATCGCTACTTTGATCTGCAAGCAGCATTAGCAATGCGCCGATGCCAATCAAAACCATGGCTTGATAAAACAACAGTTTTCGCACATCAGGCAATAACAGCAATACCGCTGCACCGGCCACTAGGCCGGACAATGCCCCTACAGCGGAGCTCATATTGTGCGATAGCACGGCACTAAGCAAGCTCAATAGGATCATCGCCCATAAAAGCCAACCAGCGATAACTCGCCTAGCACTATTAGAGTGATCTGACACGTCAGTTAATTATTTTAGAATGCCCAACTGCCCAGCGAATAAAAATCAAACCCAGCACTTCGGCCACCTAAGCATTTAGCCAAAAAATCCTCAGTCTCACGATATATTTTTAATTGGTTCTTCCAATGATTAAAGCCGTGGCCCTCGCCCTTAATCGGAATGTATTTCACTTTTTTTCCATACTTTTTGAGCTCGCTAACCATGCGCTCTGATTGGTCAACATTAACGCGAGGGTCGTTTATACCATGCATGATGAGTATGGGGTTTTGTACGTTATTAGCAAAATTAAGTGGCGAGCGCTTATCCATATCTGCACGATCTTCAGGGTTGGCCGGGTCACCTACCACTTCATGCCACAAGTGCATCGAATTGCGCCAATACGCTGGAACGTTTTCCAGCAAGCTGGCTAGATCAGCCACGCCCACTATATCGATACCACAGGCAAACCGGTCAGGGGTTTTAGTCATGCCAACCAAGGTGGCATAACCTCCATAACTGCGCCCCATAATGGCAATTCGATCTGGATCACTAATGCCTTCGTCAATTGCCCAATCAATAGTATCGATCAGATCGTCATGCATCTTGCCAGCGAACTCTTTTTTCGAAGCCAGCATAAACTGCTTACCGTACCCAGTGGAGCCTCGATAATTTATGGACAGTACAGCGTAGCCTCGGTTGTTGAGAAACTGGGTAGCCGTATCGTATCCCCATGTATCTCTCACCCACGGGCCGCCATGCACTAGTAAGACTGTAGGTAGTTTGCTGCTATCCAACACACCTTGAGGAAGCGATAGATAACCTTCAAGCGGCAATCCATCTCGTGCTGTTATTTTAATGGGCTGCATGGTGGTTAAGGTATCCGCATATCGATGCATTGCACCCTTGCCCAATAATGTCGATTCACCTGTTTTTAAATCATAGTAATAGAAGTTTGCGCCCTTACTATCATAACGGACCAACGTCATCGCATCCTCAGCCCTTGTTATACTCATGACTCTCATTCCGTGTTTACCATACTCCACAAATGGCGATAGTGCTTTTTCAAACGGCTTATCAAAAAACTTAATTCGTGGATACTCACCTTGAATAGAAACAAAAAGGAGCCGATTATCTTTTGAACTTAAGGTTGCCCCGCCCAAATCATATTGATCATCAGCGAACAATACACGCTGCTCACCCGTCGCTAAGTTAAGCTCTACAAGCTGGTGTTTATCTGAATCTCGATTACTGCTCAAGTAAAGCGAATCACCTGATTCACTGAAGTCAATCGGGTAAACAGAATCAAATAAACCAATTTCCAGCACCGACACCCACTCATCAGCAGCTGCACTGATTTGCAATTGCCTCTGCTCGCCCGTTCTAAATACCCGAGCTTTGACATGACCGGAATCATCCAACAATAAGCTTTCAACGCCTTTACTACTGGCAAAGAGAAGCGTTAAATTTCCGGATATTAAATCAAGCTTATAGAGATCAAAGATTTCTCTATCACGATTATTATGCATGACATAAACGACAGAGTTATCTTGCCGCGGTACTCGTGCGACAAACGATTTAGTCGAATCAAACGGTGTAAGGTCGCGTCGAGTCATCGTTGGATCATCTACATTTACAGCGAACACGTGATGGTTCTCTCGCCCATCACCATCCATGTGAAACAACACATGTTTGCTATCGGCAGCCCAAAAAGGCTGAGGTGCATCACCCTTAAAGCGCAGCACACGCGAAGGCGTCTTTCCAGATAAATCTTCGATGAAGATCGCGGATCGTAATTTAGATACCCCCTGATAGACCATCATAGCGCCGTTAGGTGACAGCCTATAGCCATCGTTAAAAGACGTATTAGCAACAAAGCTGCGTACAGGCATCAGTGGAGGCAGAGAGCTATCTTCCAGGGACGGATGAGTAGGTGTAACTTGGCAGGCAGCGCTAAACAGTACAACGAACAAACCCATTAACGTACGAAACATAGCCTCTCCTGAGCCTCTATATGCCAAACACTAAAAAAGTGGAAACCACACCTACATGAGTGTATCTAGAAGCTCGGAGAAAGTGGTAAAGAAACCGGGAAACGTACGAAACACGCGGCTCTCACAAAGGGTAGCCGACCTAGGAAACTAGCATACTTGCCCAGAACCTGCTACCGGAGTAGGATCAATAGAGTAAAAAACACAAAGAGGCACAACATGAAGAGTCCTTTGAAGTTACTGCGACCCGCCACCCAATCGATTCTATTTTCGATGTTTTTCTCAGCTGCCAGCTATGCAGCCTTTGTTGAACCCAGCGACACCGACTGCCAATGCCGCGCTCCAACCGGTGATATGAAAAAACTGGGTACTATTGAATGTATAAACGTCACGGGGCAACGCTACTTGGTGCGCTGTGAGATGTCTATGAACACGCCCTATTGGAATAAGTTAGAAGATGTTGAGGGCTGCCCCATCACTTGAGTAAGCAGCATGACTTTGCGCATGACTGAGTAACGTAGCTTAATTAGCTTTGCCAAGGATGCTGCACATCAAACCGCACAAATAAAAAAAGCAGCGCAAGTTTCCTTGTGCCGCTTTTTTTGGTTACGGTAGCTAGTCAGTTAATTTAACTAACTCAACAACATGTTAATCAAACTGATTCATCGTGTTGTCTTCACCTGAGGCTTTAAGTGCTTGCCCACCAGAGAAGTATTCTTTGTGATCATCACCAATGTTTGAACCCGACATATCTTGGTGCTTAACACATGCCAAACCTTGACGAATTTCTTGACGCTGTACATCACGAACATAAGCCAACATGCCCTCGTCACCAAAGTAGTTCTTGGCTAAGTTGTCAGTGGACAATGCGGCAGTGTGGTACGTAGGCAATGTGATCAAGTGGTGGAAAATACCAGCGCGTTTAGAACCGTCACGTTGGAAAGCTTGGATCTTCTCATCCGCTTCCGCAGCAAGTTCACTACCGTCATAGCTAACGTTCATTAAGTCATCACGATTGTATGCAGAAACATCGGTGCCAGCCTCAGTCCATGCATCGAATACCTGTTGACGGAAGCTTAACGTCCAGTTGAAAGACGGGCTGTTGTTATAAACCAATTTTGCATTGGGGATAACTTCGCGGATACGGTCAACCATTTCTGCAATCTGACCAACGTGTGGCTTTTCAGTCTCAATCCAAAGAAGATCAGCACCATTCTGCAATGACGTGATGCAATCAAGTACGCAACGATCAACACCGCTGCCCTTCTTGAACTGAACTAAACCATTTGGCAAGCGAGTAGGCTTAATGAGTTTGTCGCCCTGCTTCAGCACGACTTCACCAGAGCGTAGACCTTCAGCAGACGTGACTTCTTCGCCGTCAATAAACGCGTTGTATTGATCTTCGATATCGCCTGGTGTCATAGACACAGGGATCTTTTGTGTAAGGCCTGCGCCTAGTGAGTCAGTACGAGCCACGATAACACCATCGTCAACACCTAACTCAAGGAACGCATAACGTAGAGCATTGATTTTTGCCAAGAACTCAGCATGAGGTACAGTGACTTTGCCGTCCTGGTGACCACATTGCTTAACATCAGATACTTGGTTTTCAATCTGAAGTGCGCATGCGCCTGCCATGATCATCTTCTTGGCTAACAAATAAGTAGCTTCTTCGTTACCGAATCCGGCATCGATGTCAGCAATGATTGGTACAACATGCGTTTCAAAGTTTTCAATCTTATCTAATGTTTCTTTCTCTTTCGCTGCATCTTTACCGGCACGTGCCGCATCAAGATCAGTGAATAGGTGTTGAAGTTCACGAGCATCTGCCTGGCGAAGGAATGTGTATAGTTCTTCGATTAATGCCGGCACTGATGTTTTTTCATGGATAGACTGATCAGGCAATGGACCGAATTCACTGCGCAGAGCCGCAATCATCCAGCCTGATAGATAAAGGTACCGGCTCTTAGTTGATTCAAAATGCTTTTTTACAGCAATCATTTTTTGCTGAGCAATAAAACCGTGCCACACACCTAGCGATTGTGTGTATTGCGCTGGGTCTTTATCATATGCCGCCATATCAGCACGCATGATTGCGGCTGTGTACTTTGCGATATCCAAGCCAGTGTGAAACTGGTTTTGGAGTTTCATACGCGTGACAATTTCAGGCTGAATAGCGTTCCAGCTGCTACCCGCTTGCTTGATCACTTTGCCTGCGTTAGCAGTGAGATCTGAATACTGAGACATGATTTTCCTATTATTAAACGTGTTAAGTGTTCGGGTTTCTGTTAGTTGTACGGTTGTAATGTAGGGTTGCTATCTGGCCTACGCTGAGCTGTGCCGGTTAATCCCGCTGATTCTAAGGTATAGCGGTATGCAAAGCCGCTATATAAAGGCAGCAGTGTGAATTTGATAAAAACCTTGCTCGTCAATCTGTTAGCCAGGCCACATTTCGTCAGGATACCGTTCATTTAGGCGATCTTAGCTAGTAAGGCGTCAAGAGACGTTTTAGCGTCGCCATAAAACATACGGGTGTTTTCCTTAAAGAACAACGGGTTTTCAATACCTGAATAACCCGTGCCTTGGCCTCGCTTGGATACAAAAACTTGCTTGGCTTTCCACACTTCTAATACTGGCATTCCAGCGATGGGAGAGTTGGGATCTTCCTGTGCCGCAGGATTAACGATATCGTTAGAGCCAATAACTATGACGACATCCGTATCAGGTAGATCATCATTGATCTCATCCATCTCCAGCACGATGTCATATGGCACCTTCGCTTCAGCCAGTAATACGTTCATATGCCCCGGCAGTCTGCCCGCAACAGGATGAATACCAAAGCGTACATTCTTACCTTTAGCACGAAGGCGGCGAGTTAACTCTGAAACCGATTGCTGTGCTTGAGCTACGGCCATGCCGTAACCGGGAACGATAACAACGCTATCAGCATCTTCTAGTGATGCAGCAACACCATCAGCATCAATAGCAATTTGTTCGCCCTCTATAGCTTGTTGCTCACCACTAGGGCCGCCAAAGCCACCGAGGATAACTGAGAGAAACTGTCGGTTCATTGCTTTACACATAATGTAAGACAAGATGGCACCTGACGACCCCACCAAAGCACCAACAACAATCAGTAAATCATTGCCTAACAAAAAGCCGGTTGCAGCAGCTGCCCAGCCCGAATACGAATTAAGCATAGACACCACTACCGGCATATCAGCGCCGCCAATTGCCATCACCAAATGCGCACCTAATATAAAGGCAAGCAGCGTCATGACATAGAGCGTCCAACTACCAGCACCGCTCATATACATCACCAACAACGCAATACTGGCAGCAACGATCAGAACGTTCCACACATGTCGCCCAGGCAGTATCAGTGCAGAACCACTAACCTTGCCCGCAAGTTTTGCATAGGCGACGATAGAACCAGTAAACGTTATCGCACCGATAAACACACCAATGAACACTTCAATCTCATGGATGATGAGTTCTGCTGGGAGCATATCGTGAGGCGGGCTGAGATCTGAATTTATACCAATAAAAACCGCCGCTAAACCGACAAAGGAATGCAGTGCCGCCACTAGCTGCGGCATACCGGTCATCTCAACGCGAGTGGCAACAACCACACCGATTATCGCACCGATGACAAGCGTAATGATCAGTACTGGGCCAATGGTAACGCCTGGGCCAAAAATGGTTGCAAATACAGCGATTGCCATACCAACAATACCAAACCAAACGCCACGCTTAGCGCTCTCTTGGTCGGACAAACCACCTAGGGACAATATAAATAACACCGCCGATGTAATGTAGGCAGCAACTTGGAGCTCGTAAGTTAGTGTCATCTCTACAACTCCCTTACGACTTTTGGAACATTTGCAGCATGCGCCGCGTGACCATAAAACCACCCACTACATTAATAGTGGCAATCAATACTGAAATACCCGCTAATAACGTCACCGCTCCATTTGGTGAATCGAGTTGCAATAGAGCGCCAAGGACGATAATCCCCGATATCGCATTAGTAACGGCCATAAGCGGCGTGTGCAATGCGTGGCTAACATTCCAAATAACCTGAAAACCAACAAAGACAGCCAATACAAATACGATGAAGTGCTGCATAAAGCTGGCTGGCGCGTAGTTGCCGAGCAACCACATAAATGCAGCGCCGACACACAGTAAACCGATTTGTCTGTAGCCCGCCTGCTTCGCAGCCTTTGCTTCCGCCGCTGCCACTTCTTCTGGTGTTAGCTCAACGACCTTTGGCGCGGAAGGTTTGGCAATGGCAGCAATTTTAGGTGGCGGTGGTGGGAACGTTATCTCACCTGAATGAGTTGCCGTTGCACCACGAATAACATCGTCTTCCATGTTGTGATTGATCTGCCCATCTTTTTCAGGCGTTAGATCAGCAAGCATATGCGCAATGTTAGTTGAATAAAGCTCAGACGATTGCGCAGCCATACGGCTTGGAAAGTCGGTATAACCAATAATCGTAACGCCGTTATCACTAACGATCTTCTTATCCATTTCTGTTAGATCGCAATTGCCGCCACGTTCAGCAGCGAGATCCACAACCACGGACCCAGGCTTCATTGCCTTGACCATATCTTCTAACCAAAGCTTCGGTGCATCTCGCCCTGGTATTAGTGCTGTGGTGATAACGATATCAACTTCAGGTGCTTGCTCTCTAAAACAGGCTAGTTGTTTTTCACGAAACTCAGGGCTTGATGGTGCTGCGTAACCCCCATCACCTGCACCGTCCTCATTGAAATCTAGAAACAGAAATTCAGCCCCCATTGATTCGATTTGTTCGGCTACTTCTGGGCGCACATCAAAGGCACGAACAATGGCACCCAATGATTGAGCCGTACCGATAGCTGCCAGCCCTGCTACACCGGCACCAATAACGAGTACTTTTGCAGGGGGTACTTTACCTGCGGCCGTAATTTGGCCAGTAAAGAAACGGCCAAAATTATTACCGGCTTCGATCACGGCTCGGTACCCTGCAATGTTTGCCATTGACGACAGGGCATCCATTTTTTGTGCACGGGAGATACGCGGCACCATATCCATAGCAACTAACGTAGCCTTACTTGAATTGGTATCAGCCAGTAGCGCCTCATTTTGTGCGGGGTAGAAAAACGAAATCAACGTTTTGTTTTGATCAAGCAGTGAGATTTCAGACGCTTCCGGTGGGCGAACCTTAGTGATGACATCGGCGGCTTTCCAAAGCGCCGCAGCATCTGCTACTACCTCAACTCCGGCTTCTCGATAGGTATCGTCATTAAAGCCGGCAGCATTTCCCGCGCCACTTTGAATCAAACAGCTATGACCGAGCTTTTGTAGCCGAACCGCTGAGCTTGGCGTGAGCGCGACGCGAGCTTCATCCTTTGCTATTTCTGTTGGCGTACCGATTTTCAAGGCCTGGCTCCTAAAAAACGTGGTGATGTAAAACGTAGGCCAATCGTAGCAGCATAGCGCTAGCTTGGTCTTGCGTGATTCCACATTAATAGACTGTATTAACTCTCTATAACTACTAAATAAATCGCAGCCGATTGTATTAAATTGTCACACCCGCCTCTACCTTTTTATACCGTGTTACGAAGCAACATCTACTAAACACTACTCAGCAAGCGCAAGAAACACAAAATGTTGGTTTAGCAATTGCCTTGGCGAATAATCAGGTAGTAAAACAACAGGCAGATGTTAAACGGTCGACAGTTACGACCACAACCGCCGCGGTCACAACAACTTGCGTCAAGCCGTTGTCAGTCGATATTCAGAACGTTGATGGTATTGCTCACCGGGATGCAAAATTGCCCCAGCAAAGGATGGATGATGGACGCTGTCGGGCCAACGCTGCGGCTCCAGACATAGGCCTGCATGAGGACCATATTGACGACCATCCAAACCTTTAACTGGCACATCCAGTTTATTACCATCGTAAAACTGTAAGCCGGGCTCCGTGGTGTAGACATCCATTGCCACACTACCATCGTCAGCAATGCGTGCTGAAAGGCTGGCAGCGAGTGATAAATCTTGCCGTTTGGTGTGCAGACAAAAATTGTGATCAATAATCGTGGCGCCAATTGAAGCATCTAGCGTTTTGGTCGCAGCGCGGAAATCAAATTCGGTGCCCGCAACGGGAGCTATTTGCCCCGTTGGTATCCCCTGCTTATCCACCGGCAAATAGTGATCCGCATTAATCTGCAACCGATGATTACCAACGCTGGCCGTACCATCAAGATTAAAATAAGAATGATGAGCCAGGTTACATAGTGTGGTGGCATCTGTTACTGCGCTAATATCAAAAACCAAGCTGGCAGGATCATTGATACTAATTTTGCAGTCAATGGCAAGATTACCAGGGTACCCCATCTCGCCGTGCCCGCACAAAATGTGTAGATGCACACTAGTATCGGTATGCGTCACGACATCCCATACTCGGCTTCCTGTGCCAAGGCTACCGCCATGCAAATGCGTCACCTTGTTTTCGTTACGATCTAGCTGCCACACTTCTGCACCTAATGGCAGGTGACCATCTTTTATTCGGTTAGCATTTCGCCCGGCAAGAATTCCGAACGATTGAGAATGGATTGGATAATCATCGAAGCGATCAAAACCCAAAACCAATGGGTGTGAAACAGACGCCAAGCGTAAATCCTGTACGATGGCGCCGTAGTTCAGTATGTGCGCTGTTAACTGTTCGTTACCAATTCGGAACCGTTTAATGGCGGCGCCATCTAGTGTTCCAAATTGTTCCATAACTTAAGTATGCTCTAACCCGCCAATGCAAGCGTATTGTGTATTGAGGTATTCATCAATACCGCGATTTCCACCCTCGCTACCTAAACCGCTTTCTTTCATGCCACCAAATGGCGCCTCTGGTGTAGTAATGATGCCTTCGTTAATTCCGACCAAGCCGTATTCCAGCTGATCTGTCATGCGAAACGCTCTGCCTAAGTCTTTGGTGTAGCAATAACACGCCAAGCCATATTCAGAATCATTAGCCATAGCGAGCACTTGATTTTCAGTATCAAATTTAATGACAGCCGAAACAGGGCCAAAGATTTCTTCTTTAGCAATACGCATCTCTGGCTTTACACCCGTTACAACAGTAGGTTCAAAGAAAGACCCCCCAAGCGAGTGTCGCTTACCACCAGCAACGACTTTAGCACCTGTGTTAGTTGCATCAGTTAGAAGCTCTTCGACTTTTTCTACGGCTGCCATATCAATTAGAGGGCCTTGTTGCACACCTTCACCTGTACCGTCACCGACTTTAAGTGCATTAACGGCTGTATTAAATTTTTCAACAAATTGATCGTAAATACCGGCTTGAACAAAAAAGCGATTAGTACAAACACAGGTTTGCCCCGAGTTACGGTACTTTGACGCAATAGCCCCAGCGATAGAGCGATCAATATCCGCATCATCAAACACGATAAACGGCGCATTACCACCAAGCTCCATTGATACTTTTTTAACGGTTTCGGCAGCTTGCTTTATCAAGATTTTGCCCACACCGGTTGAACCGGTAAACGTGAGTTTCTTAACGAGTGGGTTGCTGGTTATCTCTCCACCGATCTCGCCTGCAGAACCAGTGAGAATGTTAATCACGCCAGTCGGCAATCCAGCTTTCTCGGCAATCACACCCCAAGCTAAGGCGGAGTAAGGCGTTTGAGATGCAGGTTTGACAACGGATGTACAACCCGCGGCAATTGCTGGGCCGATCTTTCGCGCTAACATTGATGATGGAAAATTCCACGGCGTAATAGCCGCAACGACACCCACTGGATATCGATTCACCATAACCTTTTTATCCTTCCAAGGTGATGGAACAATCTCACCATAGATGCGACGAGCTTCTTCAGCAAACCATAAAAGATAGGCAGCGCCGATAGCAATTTCACCATTGGCTTCAGCTAACGGCTTGCCTTGTTCCATCGTGAGTATTTGCGCAAGTTCTGCCTGATTATCTAACATCACGTCGTGCATTTTGCGTAACCACGCGGCGCGCTCGTTGGCAGTAGTACGACGAAAATCACCGAAAGCCGCTTCAGCAGCTTCTATCGCTTTGCGAGTTTCGGCAACACCAGACTTGGGCACTTGCCCTATGACTTCTCCATCGGCTGGATTAATGACGTCGAAACTTGCACCGTTGTCGGCTGCCGTCCACGTTCCACCAATAAGATTGGCTTGTTTAAAAAATTCGCTATTAGTCATATGATGTCAGGCTCAACACGTTCACTTGTCTATTGGTGAGCGTATTCTACGCGGCTACACCCTAGCGGGAAAGCCCGAATAGCCTTAATTGATCGAGCCAGTCGCATGCTGGCTTTGAAGCCATAAGCCTTTGGAGATTCAATATGATAGAGCTCTATACTTGGTCCACACCCAATGGCCGAAAGGTCTCAATACTCCTTGAGGAACTCGGGCTGGATTACCAGGCCCATTCCATCAACATCTCCAAAGATGAGCAATTCGCCCCTGAGTTTCTAGAAATTAGCCCAAATAACCGAATTCCAGCTATTGTCGATACAGATAGTGGCCTGACCCTGATGGAGTCCGGTGCCATCATGCTGTACTTAGCCGAGAAAACCGGAAAGCTCATACCAACAGACCCCAGCAAACGCTGGCAAACGATAGAATGGTTGATGTGGCAGATGGGTGGCCTTGGGCCTATGGCCGGGCAAACACACCACTTTGTAAAATTCAATCCCGGTAAATCAGAATACGCCGAACAACGCTACGCAAACGAAACTCGCCGCCTGTATGGCGTACTAAATAAACAGCTAGAAAAGGCTGATTTTATTGCTGGCGAATACAGCATTGCAGATATTGCCTGCTGGCCATGGATTTCACGTTATGAGTGGCAAGGGATTGATATTACCGAGTATCCCAACGTTTTGCGTTGGTACAAAACTATTGCAGTACGCCCTGCAGTGGTTAAAGGCTACCAGGTACCGATGTACACAGCGGAGATCCCCATACCTTAGCTTGTCAGTTGTCGCGGTAATGCAACTCCATTCTCACCAAATAAATGCAGCTTGCTGTCGATAACATCAAATCGAACCGTGTCACCAATACGATAAGCTGAATCTGCATCCGTGCGGACCACTAAGTTTTGATCATCTTGAAGTAACAAATGCAAATAAGCCTCACCACCAAGATGCTCGTACACTTGAACTGTGCCGGACAAAATACCATCAGGCTTCACGCGAACATCTTCCGGGCGTATCCCGATAGATACCTTGGCATGATTGCTATCCCCGTCAGGCATATTAATGACGGCTTGCCCAGCATGTTCAGCGCAGCCATTAACCACGTTTGAATCAATAAAGTTCATGGCAGGTGAGCCAATGAACCCGGCTACAAATTTATTTGCCGGATTTTTATATAACTCTAAGGGTGTACCGCATTGTTCAACAACTCCATCACGAAACACCGCGATACGATCAGCCAAGGTCATTGCTTCTACTTGGTCGTGTGTAACGTAAATCATCGTGCTCTTCAAACGTTGATGCAGCTTTAATATCTCCACTCGCATATGCACGCGCAAGGCCGCGTCTAAATTCGACAAAGGCTCGTCAAACAAAAACACTTCGGGTTCACGTACTATCGCACGCCCTATTGCTACCCGCTGGCGTTGACCACCACTCAACTCACTTGGCCGGCGCTTCATCAGTGGCCCTAAGCCCAAGATATCAGCGGCAGCATCTACCCGTTGTGTAACCTCGGCTTTGGGCATACCGGCGTGCCTTAATGCAAAGCCAAGGTTACCTCTAACATCTTTGTGCGGATAAAGAGCATAGGATTGAAATACCATGGCAATGCCGCGTTTAGCTGGTGGCAGATGATCAACCTTCTTACCCCCTATTTGTATGTCACCAGCTGTGAGTTCCTCCAAACCCGCAATCATGCGCAGCATAGTTGATTTACCACAGCCACTTGGGCCAACGAATACCATCAGCTCACCATCGTTAACGCTCAGTGAAATATCGTGGATCACTTCGACTTGGCCAAACTGCTTTACCACATTGTTTAATTCTAGCGTTGCCATCGATCAGCCTTTTACCGCACCCGCAGTAATACCGCGTATTAATTGTTTTGAGAAAATGACATACATGATTAGCACGGGCACAATAGCGACCGTCAGAGCGGCTAGCACCGCAGACCAATTAACCGTGTACTGCCCTATAAACTGCTGAATGCCCAATGTGACGGTACGAGTTTCTTCTCCTGGAGACAAAATAAGCGGAAACCACAAGTCGTTCCAGATTGGAATCATCGAGAACACTGCAACTGTTGCTATCACGGGGCGTATCAACGGTAGTACCACCTCAAAAAATATTCGGTACTCAGACAAACCGTCAATACGAGCACTGTCTTTTATTTCACCCGACACTGACTTTAGAAACTCTGTAAATATAAATATAGCGATGGGTAAACCCTGCGCTGTGTACACCAACACCAATGCGGTAAGTGTATTGGTTAAGCCAAGCTTTACAAATAACTCAAGCAACGCAACCGTGCCAAGCCTTATCGGCACCATAATGCCAAGAATTAAATACAGCCCAAGCAAACCGTTGCCTTTAAATCGATATTCAGTAAGACCATGTGCAGCCATTGCACCTAACAACAAAATTAAAACTAGTGAGATAAGCGTGACAGTTAAACTGTTACCGAAATACAAGGGGAAATCCCCATTTGCCAACACACTCTGGTATCCCTTAGTGGAGTACAACTCACCTAGCGGTAATGCCGTCGGGTCTCTAAAAATACCTTTCTTAGATTTAAAGCTATTAATTGCAATGAGCAACAGCGGAAACAGAGCCAGTGCTGAGTATAGAATCAACACGCCATGGATGGCCATTGATGAAAGTGGATTGCTACGCATCAAGCTTGATACCGTTGAAGGCGACGCTGCACACCAAACAAATACACTGACACACCAATCAAGATAATAAAGAATAAACTGGAGGCGACAGTTGCCCCCATATTGACGTCACCTAACTGCGCCTGAAAACCAAAGAACGTCCGAAACATAAATGTTCCCATCACATCAGTTGACCCATTGGGCCCAGCTAGCCCACCCTGCAAAGTGTAGATAAGGTCAAAACTTGCAGTAAAGTTACCAATGTAAGTGAGAATACCAACCAGCCCAAGAGTTGGCAGTATCAATGGCAGTTTAACTTTCCAAAATATCGACCATCCGTTCAGCCCATCTATTCTTGCTGCCTCCAGCGTTTCTTCAGGTATGTTAAGTAGCGCGGCATAGAACAACATCATCGGTATACCGACGTATTGCCATATTGATATAAGTGTCACAGCGGTAAGTGCTGAACTTTCCAACCCAAGCCAAGGCGCAAAAAATTTACCAACGCCCATAAAATTCATAAACGCAGGTGTTATGCCCCATAACGGCGACAGTATTAATTGCCAAATGAACCCAATCACGACTACTGAGAGCAAGGTAGGCAAAAAGAATATCGTGCGGTAAGTAGCCGCACCTCGTAGATTAGGAATACTGAGTATCGCTGCTAAGGCTAACGCGACAGGGTTTTGAATAAGCATGTGTAGAACAAACAGCCACACATTATTTTTAAACGCATTCCAAAATTGGTCAGCCCAATAGGGTTCGGTAAATAGCTTCTTATAGTTATCGATGCCAACAAACGCCTCGACAGCATCACGTTCAGCAAATAACGATAGCCGAAGCGATTCTACAATGGGGTAGATTGCAAATACGGTGTAGATCAAGGTAGCAGGCGCTACAAAAAATACGATGTACCAGCGCCACCGAGATCCAGATGGTATTGAATGACTCAAAGTGAGTTTATTTAAAATAAGGTTGTAGTTAATTCTACAACCTTACCCTCCATCAGCGATTAAGGCTTAAACCAGGCATCCAAGTTATCTTGAGCGCCTTGCGCAGCAGCTTCCGCTGTCATTGTGCCATTTATCACATTGGCTGTTAGTGTCCACAGCTCATTACTTAAAGCTGGTTCACCGCGCCCCAGTATTTGATGCGCGACACGGATAGTGGCCTTACATTCACTACGCATAGCCATAAATTCTTGCGCTAGCTCGTTCTCGACTTCAAAATTGTGATTAGCCAGAGAGAAAAATCCCGGCGCTGCGTTAGTGAGTAAGGAGGCAAATTCAGCACTGCTTGTCCATTCCAAAAATGTTAACGCGGCTTCCTTGTTTTTGGTGTTGGCATTCATGCCAATACCGATATCAGTGTGGTCACTGATATAGCAGTCACTGCTAGCATCTTTAGCAGGTGGTGCAAACGCACCGAGCTCAAACTCTGCGTTTTCTTGAAAGCCCGTTATCTCCCAAGAGCCTGTGGGATAAATAGCTGCGCGCCCTAGTGTAAAAAGGTTTTGGCTATCAGTGTAACCTTGGGCTTGAAAGCCACTACCCAAGTAAGGCGTCCATTTGGCCATCTGTTTAAAACCTTCAACAAAGCCTTCGTCGGTAAATTTAGCAGTACCATTGATAAGCGCCATGCGCCCTTCTTCACCACCCCAATAAGCTGGACCAACATTGGTGTACCCCATCGTTGCCGCTTCCCAAGCGTCTTTAGTACCCATGGCCATTGGTATGTAGTTGCCATCTGCTTTGATGGCATCAAGCACCGCATAAAAATCAGCTTCAGTTTTCGGTACAGCTAAACCTAACTCTTTAAACGCATCTTTGTTGTACATAAAACCATGAATTACTGAGGCCATTGGCACACAAAAAGTAGCATCGGAGTTATCTGTTGACCACGCAGCTTTTGCAACGTCGGAAAAGTTAGCTAACCCCTCCAATGATTTAATATCGGCTAAATTACCCGCTTCATACATAGCTAGTGCATTATCAAACGGGCGACAAGTGATAATGTCACCGGCAGTACCACCAGCAAGGCGAGCGTTTAATGCTGCGTTATATTCAGTCGGTGTTGTTGGCTTAAATTGAACATCGATTTCTGGAAATTGTTTTTCGAATACCGGGATTATTTTTTCATCCCAAATGGCTTGATCATCTGATCGCCAACTTTCAATGGTGAGCACCGTTGTTTCAGCCCAGCCTGTTGTGGCAGCGCTGATTGCAGCAGCAAATAGTGTGGTGCGTAATATCGTGGTTCGCATTGTTGCTCCCTGTTTAAAGCGTGACTAGAGTTTTTACGTTACTATCCATTGCAATGTCAAGAAGCAATACCAATATAATACCTATTTTCGAGCAGCAAATGGCATGAGTCTTACAGTACTAATTGATGGCGGAGGCACGGGTTGTAGGCTAGCTGCGATAGACGACTCCGGTACCATCGTCGAGCAAGTTACAAGTACACCTGCAAACCTCACACTCGGCGCAGACCAAGTTTTTGCCTCAATTAAAGCGGGTATCACATCATTAGCGATCAAATTAGGCGAACCCGCCGGGTGGCTACCCGACACTATCTGGTGCGGTTTGGCAGGCTCACACCAGCTTGACGAAAAAGAACAATTTCTAAAAAAACTACCTAGTAATATGGCCTGCCACATCATTAATGACGGGCACGCGCAATTACTAGGTTGCGCGCAGGGTTCAGCACCATTTGCCTGCTTGTCGATCGGTACTGGTAGTGTACTAAATTATTTAGACCACAGCGGACAGCACTCGATGCAAGGCGGCTGGGGGTTTCCAGCAGGTGACGAAGGAAGCGGTGCCTGGATTGGCCTTCGCGCTGTTAGCAGACTTACCCAGTGGTACGACACTTGGAGCGACCTATCAAAGGCCCCACCGCTAATAGAAAGTTTAATTGAAATAATTGAACCCACTGTGCAAGGCATCTTAGAATACTCTACGTGCAAGAATCCAAAGCAATTGGCTGAACTCGCGCCACTCGTTTTTGAAACGGCACCACGCGACAAGAGCGCACGAAATATCATCAACGAAGGTACACTTCATTTTCAAAATTTAATCGCCGAAACCAGTAGTGGAATTACCACCTGCGTGGCGGGTGGATTGGCAAAACCTTATCAGCCCTATTTAGAAGCGTTACTCAAACGAGATGTTCTTTTAGCACCAGACGATGCAGCCATTCGGGGCTTGTACCACTATTCAAAACAAACTAAGGCTTAAACTAATGGGCCCAAAGTATCTACAAATCGCCAACGAATTACGCGACCAAATAACAGAAGGCATGCTGCGAAGCGGTTCGACGATACCCACCGAGCGTTCCCTAATGGAATCCTACGGAGTCTCCAGGGTTACAATTCGTAGTGCGTTAAAAGAACTCGTACACGATTCTCTACTAAGCTCCAAACAAGGCTCAGGTTACGTTGTTTGTCCACCCATAAGTTTGCCACTGAGCCGTATAACTAGTTTTAGCGAATATTGTCATGATCGTGGGTGCGCGCCCGGGTCGCAACTTATCAGTAAACGCGAAGGCACTATTAACGAAATTGAAAACACCCATTTTTGTAAAAGCGACGATACCCGCGTTGTCCGCGTCAAACGGATCCGAACGGGAGACAACGAACCCCTCCTGATAGAACACGCGACCTTTCTCGCTTCAGAAAACTTCGATTGGCCTTGGCCTGACAACAGCCTGTACAGAGCCATGGAAAGTAAAAATCGAATTCCAGTCAGAGGCAAACAAAGCTATAAACCTGTGTTAGCAACAACTTCACAAGCGAAAAACCTTAAGCTTAAAATTGGCTCTCCGTTAATGCTTGTGACTCGACAAGGCTATGCTGCCGACAGTTCACCGGTAGAATACTCGGAATGCTGGTTTAACCCAGACCGCTGGGACTTCTCACACGAGCTATATCGATAGCGACCAAACAAGAACAGATACTTAAACATGCAACATCTAACAGGCACATGGTGGAGTCCATCCGGTTGGATCACCGCCGAATGTGTTTTCGATAAAAAAATAGAATCACTCACACGCTCGGAATCATCCGACTCAACGAGATACCTACCCGCCCCAGTCGACTTACACATTCATGGCTCAGGCGGACATGATTGCATGCAAGGCGAGCAAGCCATCCGAGGCATGTTAAAAGCGGCCTTGAAGGGTGGAACAGGGGCGCTGCTTGCTACCTCTGTAACGGCCAGCTTTGCGGACACTACACAATTTATTCGGTCAGTGGCAGCTGTTATGGCATCACCAGACAATGATGCCGCTCAACTCTTGGGTATTCATTTAGAAGGGCCATTCATTAGCCCTGCCATGTTGGGTGCACAACCGCCTCATACAGCTAAACCTGATCTACCTATGGTGGAATCTTGGCTAGCGAGCGGTTTGATAAAAGTCATGACTTACGCACCCGAGGTGGATACGGATAAGCAGCTTCTTAAGCTACTGCAACAATACAATGTCAAGGCTCAGGTTGGCCACACAAATTGCACCTGGCACCAAGCACAGCAAGTGTTGCAACACGGTGGTGGCGTTACCCATCTATACAACGCAATGAGTAAAGTTGCACACCGCGATGGAGGGGCAGCGACCGCAGCCCTTGCGTATGCAAACTATGCAGAAATTATCACTGATGGAATTCATGTAGAACGTGCAGCGTTTGATGCAGCCTACAGAGCCATACCAAACCTATACAGCGTAACGGATTCAACAGCCGCCGCTGGCATGCCAGATGGGAGTTTCCAATTAGGTACTTTGCAGGTGTGCAAACAAGACGACCGCGTTTGTTTGGCCGATGGCACACTAGCGGGAAGCTGCCTTACGCAATTGCGATCCATGGAGATACTACGTGAGTGGGGTTTGGATTGGACAGACATAGCTGCTCTAAATAGCACCCGTCCCGCAAGCTGGATTAACAACAAGTTGCTCGGCAAAATTGATGTGGGTGCTCAGGCCAATTGGCTTGAGCTGAGTGGGGATAACGTGGTGGCGATTTGGGTGTCAGGGAGCCGATTCGATCTCACAGGCTAAGCAACTATTTTTTGGCAAATGGACTACCCAGTAACATAGTCAAACAAATCGTAAAAACGCAGCAAAAAACAACCGCGATCAGCGGCTGTTTTTTGTGTGTTGCGCTTGCATTGGTAAGCGATGCTACGTTTGCTTATCGGCTACTTGTAGGTTACTTGTTTAAACAACGTACGGGGTTCTCGATACGCTTACTGCTGCAAAGGCATCATTGTCAGTAATAAAACTGACGCGTTCCTGCAAGTCTTTTATCAAGGAATTCGATCTGCTCGATAAATTATTATCCGCTTGTTTGGTGAGCGGTACTGTCACACCCTCACCCGGCTCCAAACTCACTGGGCCATCTGCAAGCAGGCTTTGCATATCAAAGTAGCCACGTGCGGTTTGCAAATGCGATGGAGTGAGTTGAGTGATATTGGTTGCTGTTGTGCCGGTATTGCTTACCAGCAACTCCAAGTCATTGCTGGTAACGCTAACCCGAACCTTAATATCAATATTGGCCAGCTCACCATAATTGCCTGCTGAAAGTAGGGCTTCATCACCAACAAAATCACCAACTAAGGTTTTGGCATTAAGCAAAGAAGGTGCTGCCGCAACAGCAGTAGCTGCACTAATAATTTTAAGAGTATCGCGTTTTTTCTGGTCGATCATTTAAAGCTCGCTAAAAGGTTGAACTTAAAGCTTATGGCCTACCGAGCCCTAATTCAATAAGAAAAGCCCATTAGTGCGCAGTTAAAACGGTATTTAACAAAGGCAACTCACAGTTTGCCCATCAGCCATAAACAGTTAACAAAGATTTTAAATCAGCAACAACTAAGGCATCATGCAAGCCAAAGCAGTTGGGTCAGGAATGCAGGCATTCATATCATCTGGATCCTGCTGTGCCGGCAGAAGGTCTTCATCAATATCAGTCACGCTGGATTCAAGATAATCTGGAATGTCGTCGCCATCTTCGTCTGCGAATTCAGTTTCGAAAAAATTACTAGTTCCATCGCCATCTGTATCCTCTACGCATTCAGCCACAAACGTTGTTGGTACACAGGGATCAATCACCGGGCTCTGAGAATCAAGCGGATCGAACCCGTTGAGGATTTCGTCCATATTAGTTATGCCATCGACATCATCGTCATAATTAAAATTAAAATCAGTATCGGCAATAACAATGAGCCCGCCCGCCCCTACACTGACTGACTGACTAAGATCACCGATTCGCAAAATTCTTGCACTTTCGCGAAACAACGTTGCGTTGATTGTCGCATCACTATTCTCATTCACTTCGAGGCCACCCACCCAGGTTAACCCGGACCTCGTCAACGCAATCGTTTGGTTATTAACAATCGCATCCATGGTTAGTTCATCGGAATTAACACTAGCGGCCATAAAAGAAGAAGGAATGTTTAGCTGAACTTCAATGGCTACCTTCGTCGGCGCTGCTGCCGGATCATTAGCGTCTCGCGGGTCAGATCCCTCTCTACGCTCCTGTAGATTTGAGCGACCATCACTATCTTCATCCCAAGAATTAGTAATAAACTCATTACTCCTTATCGTGATATTAGCCTCGGTATCACCCGGCATGACAGCCACGACTTTTGAAACCTGAGCCAGTAGTAAATCTCCGTTGAAGTTTTCAAACCAACTCACAACCAGATTATTGGCACTACCAGGCCTGAGATTAACAGTGCCTGAGAAGTTACCATTATCCACCGGCGACATATCAACCATTACGTTGCCAACAGTCACTTCCACTCGAAGCTGACCAGGATCAACCATCCGGGGATCCAAAATGGCGGCAGGTGGTTGTAAGGTTAGGTTTGATGAATCCGCAATGTTATGATCAGGGCTGCACGATACTACAAGCGGTATCAAGCAGCTCATCAATAGAAATGCACGTTGCGACATCATCAGAATTTCTCGCTCGCCACTAAGGTGACATTAAAAGTAACATTAATAAAGTGACATTAAAAATGTGCCCTTTAAAAGTGACTCGATTTAAGACTAATTTAGTAGTATCTTGATCAATAGTAGCGCTGCGCTTATTTACAACATGCCCAACTACCATTGCAACATAACGAATACGGCTTAACAAATACGGCTTAACAAAGCAGTGGCATTTTAGCAATAGCGTTAATAAACCAGTGCGCTAACGCTGGCGGCATCATCCCGCCACAGACTCACCAACCACACTCAAAGTATACGCTGAAAATCGATAATTTAGCCTCTCTGCAACCATTGTTCAACTATTAGGCTGCTACTTGGTTTTAATACCATAGCAAGACGAATTAACACACAGGTATAACGAAATGGAAAACAAATCAGTATTGATAACCGGTGCAAGCCGCGGAATTGGCGCTGCCACTGCACGCCTACTCTTTAGTAATGGCGCTAATCTGGTACTCGCGGCTCGCAGCCTTAATGAAATAACGGCTCTAGCTCAAGAGCTCGACCCCTCTGGCAGCAAAGTCATCGCTGTGGCCTGCGATGTCAGCAGCTACACAGATGTAAACAACGCAGTAAACACGGCTATTACCCAGTTTGGTAGCCTTGACGTGCTGATTAATAATGCAGGTTTAATCGAGCCGATAAAAACCCTTCACGAATCAGATCCAACACAATGGAGCCACGTAATTGATGTCAATACCAAAGGCGTTTACTACGGCACGCATGCCGCGCTGCAACACATGTTGCCCAACAAACAAGGCACGATTATCAATATTAGCTCTGGTGCTGCCACTGGTGCGTTAGAAGGATGGAGCCACTACTGTGCGAGCAAAGCGGCAGCCCTCTCCATAACCCGCTGTACTGACAAAGAATATCGAGATCAAGGTATCAATGTGATTGGCATGAGCCCCGGCACGGTAGCAACTGATATGCAAGTCGCGATAAAGCAATCCGGCATCAATCCAGTGAGTAAGTTATCAGCAAGTGATCACATACCAGCCGAGTGGGCAGCAACAGCCATCATGTGGTTATGTTCCGATGAAGCCTTAGGTTTTAGAGGGCAGGATTTTTCGTTAAGAGATGAAGACAACCGACGTACTCTGGGTTTAGCGTAGCAGCGAGTATTAAGCGCTAGGCGACAAGAGCATGTCTACATGGGGTATGTCATCTTCAAGATACATATCTGAGGTTTCAATAAAGCCCAGCTGCTGATACAGCTTTACGGCCGCGGTTTGTGCACTAAGCGTAATCGCTTGCTCAGGGTTTGCACTAACAACGTCGTCTATTATTTTTTTCAACAAAACAGTGGCAAGGCCTAAACCTCGATGGCCTTGCCCAACAACGACTCGACCAATTCGCACAGCATCACACCCCACTGCTGGTGACAGTTTGCGTGCATAGCAACACAGCTCCGAGCCGTCGTATCCTAAATAATGAACAGTGCCCTCTAGGTGATCTTGACCATCAATTTCGTCATAGGCGCAGTTTTGCTCAACCACAAATACAGCCACGCGCAGTTGCAACATCGCATAGAGCTCACACTTGGTTAAGTTGGTAAATGAGCTCACTACCCAACTAATAGGCTTATCCATTACGCACCTTTGCTCGCTCTGCAATAACTTGAGCCATAATTGAAATAGCGATCTCAGCAGACGTGCGGCTATTTATTGACAAGCCAATTGGGCCATGCAAACGCGCAAGATCGTCATCACTTAAACCAAAATGAGCTAACCGTGTAAGTCGTTTTTTATTGTTTTTGCTTGACCCTAAAGCGCCGACATAAAATGCACTGCTAGGCAACGCCTCCTGCAATGCAAGATCATCTAATTCAGCATCATGGGATAAAGCCATGACAGCTGAACGCTCATCATTCGCGTATAGGCTTACCGCATCGTCGGGAAGTAAATCTTCTACCGTAATTGAATCCAAATCCCAGGACTCACGTATTTTGGGGCGTGGATCAACCACACGAACATCAAAATCTAGCGTTTGCGCAAACTGAGCCGTGTAGTAAGAGAGTTCGCCAGCTCCGACCAACAGTACACGCCAACTAGGCCCAAATATCTGGGTAATACTTTTACCTTCGTAAGCAAATGCGCTACTGGCACTGCACTTTGCAATAACTGCTGGCTGACTACCCTCTAAACTCACCACCCGCTTTACTAATTGACGCTTAGCTAACAGCGCGATAATTGGATCAATCTGTGTTGCATCATCAACACGTTCAAACAATAGTTCTAGCTTGCCTCCACACGGCAAGCCAAACTCACGCGCGGCTTTATCTTCTATCTGAAATACCTGTTGATTTTGTTTTTCCGAACGAGAAAAGTGATCAACTAAATTTTGTTCTACACAACCGCCTGACACCGAGCCAACAAGTTTGCCATCATCTCGCACAGCCGCTATGGAACCTAGCGGGCGCGGAGATGACCCAAAGGTTGATACAACCGTAACAAGGTCTGCCGAGTGCCCATCGCTGAGCCAATCGCTTAATACCGTTAAAACTTGGTGGTTGCTACTTTTCATGGCCAGCTTCCGGCGCTTCCCAACCCGCCGCAGTCAGTTGCTCGTAAGTATCGTAGTCGGTCAGTATAGCCGGGTCGTTTATTTCACAGCTGATCACATGCTCAGGGTGTTGCTTGATCACAGGCCTAGCGCCAATATCACCTTTATGGTTATCAAATGCCGAGAAGAAGCACTTTGGAATTATCACTGGATTGCCTCGCCTACCCTGATATGTCGACACAATAAACTTATCATGCGAGGAGTGAATCCAACAGGATATTACTGAATTCAGTGTTGACGTTTTTAAGTCTGGCATATCGGCTAAGCAAATCAATACGGCATCAAAGCTTTGCAGGTGGGCAAGCCCTAACCTTAACGATGTCCCCATACCCTTTAACGCATCCGGATTCGTTACAACGTTAAAACCGATGCTGTGTAATGTCGATGCAATCAGTTTGTGGGATTCACCAGTAATAGCCACTGCCGATGAGATATTGGCTCTCTTCAACGTTTTGCCGCTATGGGCCACCATAGTGGTTTGCAATTTAGAATATAAAAGCTTGTTTACTACACCGGCACGCGTCGAAGACCCTGCCGCAAGTAGTAAACCCGCGACCTTGGCTTGAGACACAAGCAGCTTGTTACGCCGTGGCTGGTTTATGGTGAGCCATAAATGCCTTGTACGGGATCAGAGCTACCAACACTACAAACCACTTAACAGCAAGATCGCCTGCCGCCCATTGCAACCAAGGCAAACCCGTTGCGGCAAATGCCAAAGAGAAAAACAAAACCGTATCAACAATGCTGCTTAGTGTTGACGATATTAAGGGAGCCTTCCACCACTTAGCAGACCGTAGCTTGTCAAATATAGACACATCCATCATCTGCGCTACAAAGAACGCAGTACCTGATGCAAGCGCAATACGGGCATCTGCCAATACATATGAAGCCACTACACCAACAGCAAAACCTACCAGTACAACGATGCGTGCGGAATTCGCGCCATAGTATCGATTGGTTAAATCAGTAACCAAATAGGCAAATGGAAAGGTAAACGCACCCCAGGTGAACCAATCATTAATCGGGATACTAACCAGTATATTGGACGCCAAAATAAGCACCGCCATCACTATGACCGGCAGGATCAGACGACTATCTACTTTCATGATTTCATACTACATGCTTGGTGGAGCAGCATTGTACTGCAATATGGCAGATACCGCTGAGAGCTCTATGGCAAAGCGAACACGACAGGCACGATAAAATCTGTGTAACCAGACGGCGGAGCTGGGAGAGGCGTGGCTTTTCGGACTGTATCGACAGCAGCTTGATCCAATAAGGCATGGCCACTGGTTTTTGCCACCCTCACCAGCCTCAGACCACCAT
>CALJAA010000150.1 GCA_938028465.1 uncultured Granulosicoccaceae bacterium
CGCGAGGATGACGACTATTGCGAGGATGGCCACAATAAGCCCCCAAAGCTGGTATTGTCAGCCCACCGGGTATGAATTTACATAGCACTACTCATGACTGAGCAATCTGATAAAAACCTAACGCTGCCGCAAGTACGCGAACGCATTGATGCCATCGATAAGCAGTTGCAAACTTTGCTTTCTGATCGTGCACAAGCCGCGCTGGATGTAGCTCGCATCAAACGAGCTGATACGCCAAATGAGGTTGTTAAGTTTTATCGCCCAGAACGTGAAGCGCAGATCCTACGTACCGTGGCTGAGCGAAATGAAGGCCCGCTTAAAGATGAGACGGTACAGCGCATCTTCCGTGAAATTATTTCAGCAAGCCTAGCCTTGGAGCAGCCGCTCGATATTGCCTACCTAGGCCCGGAAGGCACCTACAGCCATGCGGCAACGCTGAAGCACTTTGGCCATGCCGTAAATTGTGTAGCAGAATCTGGTATCTCAGAAATTTTTCACGCTGTCGAAACCCAGCGCGTTAACTATGGTTTAGTGCCAGTTGAAAATTCAACCGAAGGCGCAATTAATCACACACTTGATTTACTGATGGATACATCGCTAACGATTTGTGGCGAAGTTAGCATGCGTATCCAACACTGCTTATTAAGTGCAAACACCAATATGGCTGACATCAAAGCCGTACATGCACACCCGCAAGCATTGGCACAATGCAGAGCTTGGTTGGATGAGCGCCTCCCTAACGCAGAGCGTGTGAGTGAAAGTAGTAATGCAGCCGCGGCTCAACTGGCAAAACAAAATGACAGCATTGCCGCCATCGCTGGTGCTGAAGCTGCTGCGCGTTATAACTTGAACACCCTGCAAGCAGGTATCGAGGATGAAAAAACCAACACCACACGCTTCTATATATTAGGCGTTGATGCAGTACCAGCTAGCGGCAATGACTCAACCAGCTTGTTAATTGCAGCAAATGATAAGCCGGGCGGTTTGCGCGACCTACTACTGCCATTTGAAGAAGCGGGTGTGAATCTGCATCGTATTGAGTCTCGTCCTGTTCGCGGCGGCTTGTGGCAATACGTATTCTTTATCGATGTCAGTGGGCATCGTGAAGACGATACTCTCGCATTAGTATTAGCCAAGCTGAAAGATCGAGTCGCGATGTTGCGTGTGCTGGGTTCGTACCCGACGGCTCTTTAAATATCAACTCGAGACGTACTCCAATTGAACTCATCTCTACCAACTGATTCACGTGCCGAACGAATAGCCGTTGTTGGCCTTGGGCTAATTGGTGGATCATTCGCAGCGGCCTTAAAGCAAAACGGTTACGCGGGTCATATCAGTGCGCTAGTACGAACCGAAGCTGCGGCAACAAAAGCAATAGCCAGTGGATATGTGGATCACGCTAGCACTGATGTGCGCTCTGTTATTGCTGAAGCTAATTTTGTGTTACTCGCGGTGCCGATGCTTGCCATGCGGGCCCAGCTTGAACTGGTGAAGCCATTTTTAAAACCCAATTGTGTGGTTACGGATGCTGGCAGTGTTAAGGGGCCTTTCGTGGAAGATGCACGCTCAGTGCTGCAAGATATGGCCAATGTTGTGCCTGGTCATCCAATCGCAGGGCGCGAAAAAAGCGGTATCGATGCAGTTGATTTTACGCTTTATCAGGGTAAGCGAGTGTTGTTAACACCACTCGATGAGACATCGCCCGCGGCGATAGAGCAAGTCACGCGCTTATGGCAACAGTGTGGTGCATTAGTGGAATCCTTGGCAGTAGATCACCATGATAGAGTATTAGCTTCCACTAGCCATCTGCCTCATGCTTTGGCATTTGCGTTAGTTGACACCTTAACTTCAGGGCAACAGCATGAAGAAATATTTCGTTACGCTGCTGGTGGGTTTGGTGACTTCACGCGCATTGCCTCCGGTGATGCAGTAATGTGGCGGGATATTTTTCTTACGAACAAAACAGCTGTGTGCGATGCGCTGGATGCATTTAATGCGCATTTACTGGAGCTTCGTGAGGCAATAGATTCAGAAGATGGTGAGAAGCTTGAAACTGTTTTCAGGCGAGCTAAACAATCTCGTGATGAGCATTTTGACACAACAAAAAAATCGTAAAGACAAAGAAAGCAGGATGAGCGATTTTATGAATGGTATGAATTGAGCGGTATGAAAAATGACTAGTCTGACCTACACCGTACAATCCGGTGGCATATTAAATGGTACCGCAAAAGTACCAGGTGATAAATCCATGTCACACCGTAGTGTGATGTTTGGCTCTCTTGCAAATGGCACAACTGAGGTCGATGGTTTTTTACAAGGCGAAGATGCTTTGCATACGCTGGATGCCTTTGTGCAGATGGGCGTTAATATTGAGCGCACCGGCGATAACCGTTTGGTTATCGAAGGCAAAGGGCATCAGGCGTTAACTCCACCTAAGGATGATATTTATTTAGGCAATTCGGGCACGGGCATGCGTTTGCTTGCTGGCCTTATGGCAGGTTTGGGTATGCCATGCAGGATTACGGGTGATGAATCTCTGGCTTTACGGCCTATGGGTCGTGTGATCAAGCCTTTGCAAAGCATGGGTGCGGCAATCGCAGGTGATGCTAATGATCGTCCACCACTTACTCTGAAAGAACGTTCAACGCCGTTAAATGCCATCGAATATGATTGCCCTGTGGTTAGTGCACAAGTTAAATCCTGTGTGTTGTTGGCAGGCTTGTTTGCTAATGGCCGCACGGTAGTCAATGAAACTGGCATCACGCGTGACCACACCGAACGTATGTTAAAAGGCTTCGGAGTAAATGTTGAAGTCAATGGTTTGAGCTGTAGTATCGAAGGCGGCCAATCATTGCAGGCCACCTCATTAACTGTGCCTGGTGATATTTCATCGGCGGCATTCTTTCTAGTCGGCGCCAGCATCGCAGTTGGTTCAGATATCACCTTGCAAGGTGTTGGTATGAACCCTTCACGCACAGGCATTATTGATATTCTTAGGTTGATGGGTGCAAAGATTATCGTCAAAAACGAACGCGTATCAGGCGGCGAACCAGTAGCTGATCTTCATGTCATAGGCTCACAATTAACCGGTGTTGAAATACCCGAAAAGCTAGTATCCCTAGCGATTGATGAGTTTCCTTCGATATTTGTTGCAGCTTCTGTGGCAAACGGTACCACTGTAGTAACCGGTGCAGAAGAGCTTCGCGTTAAGGAAACTGATCGCATTCAAGTGATGGTGGATGGTTTGCAAGCGCTCGGTGTTGATATTACCGGTACACCCGATGGCGCCATTATTAAGGGTGGCTCAATTGAAGGTGGCACTGCCGATAGTTGTGGAGATCATCGCACGGCAATGGCGTTTTCAATGGCAGCATTAATGGCAAAAAATCCGATTACCGTGCTGGATTGTGCAAACGTTGCTACCTCGTTCCCTGGCTTTGTTGAGCTGGCGGGGCAAATGGGCTTGCAGATTAGTAGCGACAAAGCGTAGTTGCTTTGGCAGTTCAATGTCATCAACCTTTTTGAACTTGTGGATTCCGGAACGCCGCATTTGCAAGAATGGCGGCGAGAAATACATTGCAAATGGATTCCCGCCTTCGCGGGAATGACGGGTAAAGGGAACGCATGACATGACATCAACTGATCAATCCATTCCAGTCATTACTATCGACGGGCCGTCGGGTGCTGGGAAAGGGTCGGTTGCTCAAAGCCTTGCTCGTGAGCTCGGATACCACCTTTTAGATAGTGGAGCGATCTACCGAGCTGCTGCAGTTCACGCTCTCGAATGCGAGGCTGATATTGAAGATCAAAATGCGGTATTAGCCACTTTTGAATCGTTCAACCCACGATTTGAGGCTGGAAATCCCGATGACGGCGTCCAAGTCTGGCTAAATGATCAAAATATTACCGGAAAGTTACGTAACGAGGATACGGCATCGGCCGCGTCTAAAATCGCTTCATTACCGGCAGTTCGACAAGCACTTTTAGCCTCACAGCGTGATTTTCAGAGGCCTCCAGGGCTTATTGCCGATGGCCGGGATATGGGTACTGTGGTGTTCCCGGATGCGAAACTGAAGATATTTTTAACGGCATCTGCCCAAGAACGTGCTCAAAGACGCTCTAAGCAGTTGAAAGAGCAAGGAATCACCACTACAATGCAGCGCTTGACGCAAGAAATCCAGGAACGGGATACCCGCGATAGCACACGCTCTCACTCTCCTTTGGTTGCCGCAGATGATGCGATCACCATTGATTGCAGCGAGCTCAGCATTGAGCAGGTGGTAAAACTTATTTTAAGCGAATTAAAATGAGTTAACCGAACTCAAATCCGTTCTAGCACCCAGGAGTCATCACGATTCTACGGTACTGCTCTTGCATCAAGTTATTTACAAGTTATTTATAGCGCTTGTTACAACAAGCTATTTTCCATCGGTCAATGAGTGACAGATGTTTTTTTAATAACCCGTGTTTGCCAAGGTGGCGTCACGATAATCCTTCAAGGTCACATACTTAATGTCTGAATCTTTCGCGGAGCTCTTTGAAGAGAGCATGTCCACCGCCCAAATGAAAACTGGCGCTATCCTAATGGGTACCGTAGTCGATATCACGGGCGACTTTGTCATAGTTAACGCAGGTCTTAAATCCGAAGGTGCCGTCCCTATTGAAGAATTCTTCAATGAAATGGGCGAGTCCGATATCAAAATCGGTGACACAGTAGAAGTCGCACTTGACTCGGTAGAAGATGGTTTTGGTGAAACTAAACTGTCTCGTGAAAAAGCACGTCGTGCTCGTTCATGGACTGTGCTTGAAAAAGCTCAAGAAAACGATGAAATCATCAAAGGCAACATCACTGGAAAAGTCAAAGGCGGCTTTACCGTTGAGGTTTGCGATATCCGTGCATTCTTGCCGGGTTCGCTTGTTGATGTTCGTCCAGTACGAGATACCTCTTACCTAGAAGGTAAGGAATTAGAATTCAAAGTTATCAAGCTTGATCAACGTCGTAACAATGTTGTCGTTTCGCGTCGTGCGGTTGTTGAGTCTGAGTACAGCGCTGAACGTGATGCGTTGCTTGAGAACTTACAAGAAGGCCAAGAAATCACTGGTATCGTTAAGAACCTAACCGACTACGGTGCGTTCCTTGATCTTGGTGGTATTGACGGCTTGCTACACATCACTGATATGGCTTGGAAGCGTGTTAAGCATCCTTCTGAAGTTGTTGAAGTCGGCCAGGAAATGCGCGTTAAGGTTCTTAAGTTTGATCGTGAGCGCAACCGCGTCTCCCTCGGCCTTAAGCAACTAGGTGAAGATCCTTGGGTTGACCTAACTCGACGTTACCCAGAAGGGTCACGCTTGTTCGGCAAGGTAACCAATATCGCAGATTACGGTTGTTTTGTTGAAATCGAGGAAGGTGTTGAGGGACTGGTTCACGTTTCTGAGATGGATTGGACCAACCGTAACGTTAATCCGAATAAAGTAGTGGCGTTGGGCGATGAAGTCGAAGTCATGATTCTTGACATCGATTCTGAGCGACGTCGTATTTCTCTTGGTATTAAGCAATGTAAGCCGAATCCATGGGAAGACTTCTCTGAATCGTTCAATAAAGGCGACAAAGTATCAGGCAACATTAAGTCAATTACCGATTTCGGTATCTTTATCGGCCTAGAAGGCGGTATCGACGGCTTGATTCACCTGTCTGATTTGTCTTGGAATGAGCCGGGCGAGACTGCCGTTCATAACTACAAGAAAGGCGACGAGATCGAAGCAGTTGTACTAGCGGTTGATCCAGAGCGAGAGCGCATTTCTCTAGGTGTGAAGCAGATCGACCGTGATCCTTTCGGACAATGGGTCGCAGACAACCCTAAGGGCAGCATTGTTAAAGGGATTGTCAAAGAAGTCGATACAAAACATGCGGTTATCGAACTCTCAGAAGGTGTTGAGGGTGTATTGCGAGCAAGTGAGATCTCCCGAGAGCGGGTTGAAGACGTACGTCATCTCTACAAAGAGGGTGACGAGGTTGAAGCCAAGTTCACTGGAACAGATCGTAAATCACGCATGCTGAGCTTGTCGATCAAAGCGAAAGATTATGACGACGAGTCGGAAGCGATGAGTGATTACAACCAAAGCGCTAGTGAATCCACTGGTGGTACGTTGGGTGATCTGTTGAAGGAACAGCTGGGTGATCGCGCTGAAAGCAGTGGCGATAACAATGGCGATAATGCCGAAAGTTAGTCAGCCTTAGGCGTCGTATCGGACGGCTAGGATGGCCGTCCGATTATTGGTGATAGGAATGACCGAGAAAGCAAGACAAGACAATAGCCTTACTAAATCTGACCTAATAGAATTATTAGGGCGTAGCCAAAGTCATCTTGAGCGTAAAGACGTTGAGATGGCTGTTAAAGGGCTACTCGAAAAAATGAGTGCAGAACTCGCCGGTGGTGATCGTATTGAGATACGTGGTTTCGGTAGTTTTAGCTTGCACTTTCGTGCAGCCCGAATGGGTCGCAATCCCAAGTCTGGTGATGCAGTTGCCTTACGTGGCAAATATGTTCCTCACTTCAAGCCAGGTAAAGAGCTTCGCGAACGGGTAAACAAGCCAAACATCGATACATCTGATAGTTAAACGGCTTACTTAGCTGAGTATTACCCCGATTGCTCCCGAGCTATAACGCTCGGCGACGGTTGCCAGACGCCCATGTCAGCAACCGCTTACCCGCACGACACAACAAGCATCCCCTGTTCAACACACAATAAAGTAAACTTGGGCGCATGATTAATCTGCTCTGGCTACTGTTGCCCGTAGCTGCTGCTGCTGGGTGGTTTGCTGCTAAACGCAACTCTAAAAAACACCCCGAAGCCTTCTGGGATTACAGCAGTCAATTTCATGCTGGCCTAAATGTGTTGATTAACGACACGCAAGATAAGCCAGATCAACTCTTTTCAGAATTCTCGACCATCGATAATGGCACCGCTGACACGCACCTTGCCTTAGGTAATTTGTATCGGCGTCGCGGTGAAATGGATCGCGCGATTGTGATGCACCAAAGTTTGGTGGACAACAATGACCTTGATAAGGATATCCGTGCAGCGGCTCGATACGAACTCGCCCGCGACTACGATGCGGCGGGCCTACTTGATCGTTCTGAAAAAGTGTTTAAAGAATTACTAGCCAGCGGTGAGCGCACTAACGATGCCTACGAATCGCTGATGCAGCTGCATGAACGAGAACGGGATTGGGCAACAGCGATTAAACTTGCAGAAGAAAGCGAATCAGTTACGGGCGAGTCGCGCCCAGGCTTGGTCGCGCATTACTACTGTGAGTTAGCAACAGAAGCGCTAGCCAGTGGTTATACAGAGGAAGCTATTACTTTGTTGGCGAAAGCGCAAAGTGATGGCGCCGATGGGGCTCGTGCAAATTTGATGTTGGCTTCGCTTGCCTACGATAACAGTGATTATTCGAAAGCGATCACCAACTACGAACGCGTCGAACAGCAACGCCCTGAGTTAATGCCTGAAATCATCACACCATGGTTTGAAAGCTTGTCACGTATTCAAGATGAGGCAGCACTAAGGCGTTTCCTGGAGCAATTACGTGGCCGTAAAAACGCGTACTCAGTTATTCGCTCGGCTCGCACGGTAATCGAAAGTTTAGATGGTACCGGGCCGGCTGATGCATTTTTCATTGATCAAATATTAAAACGCCCATCACTTAAGGGGCTTCGAGACTGGGCCCAAGATCAGTTAGATAAGAGCAAGCCGGAAGAGCGCGATAAGGTACAAATCATGTGCGCAATGCTGGATAGAGTGGTTGAGGATAAACCGGGTTACCAATGCTCGAGTTGTGGTTTTAGTGGTAACGAGTTTCATTGGCGTTGCCCAAGTTGTGGCAACTGGGATAGTGTTCATACTATTATTGGTGCAGAGGGCGAGTAGACATGATCATCACAGCGCTTGATTTTAATAATGCCAACGATGCGTTAGCCTTAGCTAGCAGAATTGACCCTCAAGCCAGCCGAGTTAAGGTCGGCAAAGAGCTCTTCACGGTTGCTGGGCCTGCATTGGTAGAACAGCTTCAAAGCAAAGGCTTTGATGTGTTTCTCGATTTAAAATTCCATGACATCCCTAACACGGTTGCCGGTGCGTTAAAAGCGGCTGCGTCGTTGGGTGTATGGATGGTTAACGTGCACGCTTCGGGTGGGCCTGCCATGCTAGCGGCTGCCCGCAGCGCGATTGCTCCATTTACCGAGTCAGCTGGTACACGAGTTATAGGTGTAACGGTTTTAACTAGCATGGATGAGGCTCAGCTCAAGGCGATCGGTGTAGCGGTAACGCCTGAGCAACAGGTGTTGCATTTGGCATCGCTGGTGAAGGAGGCTGGGCTTGATGGAATTGTTTGCTCACCGAAAGAAGTTGGCCTGATCCGGAAAAATATTGATGGCCCCTTTTTAACGGTTACACCGGGCGTTCGTCCAACAGCCACAAAAGTGGGTAGCGCTGGTGGTAAGGCCGATGATCAACGCCGAGTCATGACGCCAGCTGATGCTATTGCAGCGGGTAGTGATTTCTTAGTTATCGGCAGGCCCATTACACAAGCTGCTGATCCGCAGCAAGCATTAGACTCGATTGTTAATGAAGTGCAAGCCGCTATAAAGAGTTAATACCTTATGAGTGCACCGCAAAAAAAATATATCTCCTCGCAACAGTTGCTAGATGACTCGATGGAGTTGGGTAAGCAAATATTGCAAAGTGGTTTTCGTCCCAATTTTATTGTGGGCGTTTGGCGCGGTGGTACACCAGTGGGTATTGCTGTGCAGGAGCTACTTGATTTTTATGGGGTTGAGACTGATCACATTGCAATCCGTACCTCTTCTTATCAGGGCATGCGGCGAGCTGAAACACCAGTGCGAGTTCACGGGCAAAGCTATTTAACACGATCGATGAATGAAGAGGACTCCCTGCTTATCTGTGATGATGTGTTTGATACGGGCTTGAGTGTTAAAGCCATTTTGGATTCCTTGAAGTTGCGAAGCCGCAAAAATATGCCGCATGATGTGCGAGTGGCTACGGCTTATTACAAGCCAACTAAAAATCAGACAGATTTTGCGCCAAACTATTGTGCGCATGAAACCGATGAGTGGTTAGTTTTCCCGCATGAGCTTGAAGGTTTATCGATGGAAGAGATTCAGGAGCATAAGCCGCACTTGCTATCGGTGATGGATGCGCTGCCTGATTTGAAACCGGCAAAACTAGGGAAGTAAGTGATTAGTATCGTCATCCTCGCGTAGGCGCCGGACCGCCGCCTACGCGAGGATGACAAAAAATTTGGTACCGGGAGCGAGACTTGAACTCGCACTCTTTTCAGAATCGGATTTTGAATCCGACGTGTCTACCAATTCCACCACCCCGGCAGAGGAATGTGAAGTTTATGCAAGTTCGAACCATCCGTAAAGGTCAACATGCAACTTAGTGACTTTCATTTTACATTACCTGACGAATTGATCGCCCAGGAACCACTCCCCGAGCGCTCGGCAAGTCGATTGTTGACGCTGGATGGCTGGCAGGTGGCGCATCGAGCCTTTAGCGATCTTCCTTCGTTACTGCGCAGTGGTGACCATTTGGTACTGAACAACACACGAGTTATCCCGGCGCGGTTATATGGTCAGAAAACCAGTGGTGGCCAGATTGAAGTGTTGGTGGAGCGCATAACTGACGCCGACCGTATGTTAGCCAAGGTGAGAGCGAGTAAATCCCCTAAACCAGGGTCCACTCTGGAACTGGCTGGGGTGAATGTGACAGTGGTTGGCCGCGAGCAAGATCTGTTTGATCTGCATTGGCACATCCCTGATGGCGTAAGCCTAGATGAGCTGTTGGATAGGCATGGGAAGATGCCCTTACCACCGTATATCACGCGCGAGGTGTCCAATGCGGATCTCACTCGCTACCAGACAGTTTACGCCGAGGAACCTGGTGCGGTGGCGGCACCTACTGCCGGTTTACATTTTGATGAGTCGATTTTTAGCGCGCTTCAGGAAAAAGGCATCACGCATAGTTTTGTCACTCTGCATGTTGGGGCCGGTACATTTCAACCGGTTCGAGCAGATAATATTAAAGACCATGTGATGCACGCAGAGCGAGTTAGCGTGGATCAAGAAACGGTAGATACAATAGATCAGGTAAAACGCCAAGGCGGGCGGGTGATTGCCGTGGGTACAACCTCAGTTAGAGCGTTAGAATCAGCATCTGCCAGTGGCAGCTTACAGGCATACTCGGGTGATACCCGGTTGTTCCTTACGCCGGGTAGTGAATTCTATACGGTGGATGCCATGGTGACTAATTTTCATCTGCCTGAATCAACCTTATTGATGTTGGTCAGCGCATTCGCAGGATACGAGCAAACAATGGCTGCCTACAAAGCAGCGGTTGATGAACGCTATCGTTTTTTCAGTTACGGCGACGCCATGTTGGTGTGGGCAGCAAATAAAAATAAGTAGTAAACCATGGCTTTTGATTACCAGCTAATAAATACCGACCAACAGGCGCGGCGTGGCCGCTTAACGTTTGATCGTGGCACCGTTGAAACCCCCGCATTTATGCCCGTAGGCACCTATGCAACGGTTAAGTCAGTTACGCCAGAGGAAGTAAAAGAATCTGGTGCGCAAATTTTGTTGGGTAATACCTTTCACCTATGGTTACGCCCAGGCACCGACATCATCAAAAAACACGGAGACCTACATGATTTTATGCAGTGGCAGGGCCCGATACTCACTGATTCAGGCGGCTTCCAAGTGTTTAGTTTGGCCAAGCTGCGGCAAATTGATGAAAAGGGTGTTAGCTTTCGATCACCGATAGATGGCGCAAAAGTGTTTTTAAGCCCAGAAGAATCAATGCGAATTCAATTTGATTTGGGTTCGGATATTGTTATGGCCTTTGATGAGTGCACGCCTTATCCCGCGACACACGAACAAGCAGATCAATCCATGCAGCTCTCCATGCGGTGGGCGCAACGGTGCCTTGACGCCCATCATGGTTTGGGTAATAGCAATGCCTTATTTGGCATTGTGCAAGGTGGGATGTTTGCTGATCTACGCGAATCATCCAGCCGTACGTTGGCAGAGATGGATTTCCCTGGTTACGCGATTGGCGGGTTGGCAGTGGGTGAGGATAAAGCGCTGCGTGAGGAAGTGCTCGACGCGACTTTGCCGTATTTGCCGGCTCATAAACCACGCTATCTAATGGGCGTGGGCAAGCCTGAGGATCTAGTGGCTGGTGTACAGCGTGGCATTGATATGTTCGATTGTGTACTGCCAACCCGAAACGCCCGTAACGATCATCTATTCACCCGTTACGGTGACGTACGATTGCGTAATGCGCGTTATCGCGAGGATATGCGCCCGATTGATGAAAGCTGCGATTGCTATACCTGTCAAAATTACACCCGCAGTTATTTGTACCACCTATCCAAATGTGGCGAGATTCTGGGTTCAAGGCTGAATACTGTGCATAATCTGCGCTATTACCAAACGCTGATGGCTAGCTTGAGAGAGGCAATTGAGGATAAGCGACTGGACGCGTTTGTTAGCCAATTCCATAAAGAGCGAGCCATGGTGAAAGCAGAGTCTGTGGCATAATACCGGGCTATTATTGAATCAGCACGAGAGCTTTGAACCATGGACTTTTTTATCAGTAACGCTTACGCACAAGGTGCGGCACCAGCCGGTGGTGGCCTGATGGGGATCTTGCCCATTTTGTTGATGCTTCCGATCTTCTACTTCCTGATGATCCGGCCTCAACAGAAGCGAATGAAAGAACACGCCGCTATGGTTGCTGAACTTAAAAAGGGCGATGAAGTCGTAACCAACGGCGGTATGGGCGGCACAATCACTGATGTTGGTGATGCGTATTTGCAGCTACGAGTGGCTGAAAACGTAGAGGTTAGCGTTCAAAAAAACGCGGTGGCCGCATTATTGCCTTCAGGTACCTTGAAAAAGAACTAATAACCACTAGTAAGGTTATTCAGACCCTATAACTCTCGGATATGCCCTGCGCCAATTTTTTGGTCGTCATGAAGCATAACCGTTCCACCATCAGGTAGTTATGAGCAACACAAACCCTCTGTGGAAAACTCTGCTGTTAGCAGTAGTTTTGTTGGTCGGCGCATTTTACGCCTTGCCCAATCTTTTTGGCAGCGACCCTGCCATCCAAATCTCGAGCCGCGGTGGCCAACTAACTGATGCTGATAAGGCTAAGTTTACTCAAACCCTAGAGGCGGCTGGGCTAGGTGAGTACGAAATTCGTGAGCCTGCAGACCGCATCATGGCGGTATTCAAAGATAGCGAGGCACAGCTAGCTGCGCAAGCAGCGTTAGAGCTTGAATTTAACGCCCTTCAATACACACTTGCCCAAAGCTTAGAATCAGCCAGCCCTGAATGGCTACGTAAAGTTGCATCGCCGATGTACCTTGGTTTGGATTTGCGTGGTGGCGTGCACTTCTTAATGGAAGTCGACATGGAGGATGCGATCAATTCTGCTGAAGAGCGTTATGTCAGCGATTGGAAGCGAATTCTACGAGCGGAGAAAAAGAAAGGCAGCTCAGTTATTCATCGTAATGGTGTGCTAACAGCACGAATGAGAGATGCTGCAACACGCGATGAGATGATGATCGAATTTGGAAAAGAAGGGCAGCTTCTTGAAATGACTGCGCGCGATGAAGGGGGTAATTTTTTCATCGATGCCAATCTAACGCAACAAGCCGCCGACGACGAAAAACGCACTGCCTTAAAACAAAATATTGTGACCTTGCGCAATCGTATCAATGAATTGGGTGTATCAGAGCCTGTAATCCAGCAGCAGGGTTTAGAACGCATTGTCGTACAGCTTCCGGGTGTACAAGATCCTACTCGTGCACGAGATATTTTGGGTGCCACTGCCACGCTAGAATATCGCTTAGTCCATGGCAATCAATCAGTTTGGGATAACGCTGCCAGCGGTACTATCCCTGCGGGTACACAGCTCTTTAAAGAGCGTGATACCGGCAGGCCAATTCTGCTCAAGCGCGACATCATCGTAACGGGTGATCAAATTAAAGATGCTTCATCAGGTTTTGATCAAGATAGTGGTTCTCCAGCTGTGTTCGTTAATCTTGATGGTGAAGGTGCCCGAAAAATGCGTGAAGTCTCCGCGGAAAACATCGGCAACTTAATGGCAGTTGTTTACAGTGAAAAACGGGTGAGCAAACGAATTGTAACTGGCGCTGACGGCGTGAAAAAGGAAGTCGTTGAAAAATCAACAATCGAAGAAGTGATAAACAGCGCGACCATTCGAGATGTGTTGAGCCATCGTTTTCAAACCACTGGGCTAGGATCAGAAGAAGCCAGTAACCTTGCACTATTATTACGTGCCGGTGCGCTAAAAGCGCCAGTGGTGATTATCGAGGAACGTACCGTTGGTGCAAGCCTTGGTGCTGACAACATTCGCCAAGGCTTTTACTCAGCCCTTGGTGGTTTAGCTTTAGTTATCTGTTTTATGATTTTCTATTACAAAGGCTTTGGTGTGATTGCAGGCCTAGCACTGGTTACTAATGTGGTATTGATTATTGCTGTGCTATCAACGCTGCAAGCAACTCTAACGCTACCCGGAATTGCCGGTATCGTATTAACAACGGGTATGGCGGTGGATGCCAACGTGCTGATATTTGAGCGAATACGCGAAGAGTTAAGAGCAGGCTCGGGTGTGCAAACGGCCATCTCTGCAGGCTATGACAAAGCCTTTTCGACTATCGCTGATGCTAACGTCACCACATTAATCGCTGCTGTAGTGTTGTTTAGTCTTGGCACTGGCCCGATCAAAGGCTTTGCGATAACGCTCAGCATTGGTATTTTAACTTCCATGTTTACCGCGATCCTCGGTTCGCGAGTTCTTGTTAACGCCCTATATGGTGGGCGTCGCATGAATACTCTACCTATCTAGCCGGATTCATATCATCATGAAAAGTTTAATTGGCGATCTGAAAATCGATTTCATGGGTAAGCGCAAGTTTGCGTTGATTCTATCCAGTGCCTTGGTGCTTGTCGCAATAGCGGCATTATTTTCAAGAGGTCTTAACCTCGGTGTCGACTTTACCGGTGGTTACACTATCGAAGTGGGCTACGAAACGGCCGCTAATCTTGATGAAGTACGCACAACCTTAGCTTCCAATGGTTTTGAGGAAGCAGTGGTGCAAACCTTTGGTACCAATACGGACGTACTCATTCGAATACCGCCGAGTGATGAACTAACTGGCGTTCAGTTGAGCACTAAAGTCACGCAAGCACTCGAAGCGGCTAGTGCTGAAGAAGTCACAATGCGTCGTGTAGAGTTTGTTGGCCCGCAAGTGGGTGAAGAACTACGCGAAACAGGTGGCCTAGCGGTACTTGCTGCCTTGTTTGCCATCGTTTGTTATATCTGGATTCGTTTCGAGAAGAAGTTCTCTGTTGGTTCTGTGTTGGCGCTTGTGCACGACGTAGTCATTACGCTTGGCATATTTGCGTTATTTCAAATCGAATTTGATTTAACGATCCTTGCAGCATTGCTTGCGGTGATTGGTTATTCACTCAACGATACCATTGTCGTGTTTGATCGTATTCGAGAAAATTTTCTCGGAATGCGTCGCGGGTCGCCTTCAGAGATTATTAATGTGTCAGTTAATCAAACTTTGTCTCGCACCATCATCACATCCTTAACCACATTGTTAGTGTTGCTAGCCTTGTTCTTTCTCGGTGGCAAAATTATCAACGGCTTTGCTTTGGCGTTGATTATTGGCGTGGTTGTGGGTACCTACTCTTCAATCTTTGTGGCCAGTACTGCCGTGTTGCAGTTGGGTATTACTAAAGAAGATCTAATGCCAGTTGAAAAAGAAGGCGCTGAGTTCGAAGAAGGGCCTTAGTAGCTAATCAATTCCTCGAAGGTGGGCTAGTCACGCTGAGAGGAAATCCATTCACTATCGTGTATGGCCTATTTAGTAAACTTTGTAATGCCTTCAGGCGTTACAGCAGTTCTATTTGTACAAAGTCGCACCAGTTCGCATGCACAAATTTGAATCGATTTCTGTTGTGTAATCCTCAAAACAAAGAACCGCTTCAAAAACTGTGAACTGCGTCTAACTGTTCGATTGCTTGCGCGCCGATAATACGGTCCAGCGATTCTCGCTCAACGCGTAAGTCATTATGGCCGACCCACATTAATGCCTTTAACGTTTAATTGCCTGTAGCGTTCTATTGGTTTTCTTGTATGAGTAATTTGACAACTGACAGCTTCATCAAGCTGACACGCCCTTTGCTTATTGCGCCCTTGTTAGGTTTGTCTGTGCCGACAGCAGTTTTGGCTGCGCCTGAGCTAAACGGCTATGAGATGGTGTTCAACGATGAGTTTAATGGCGCTTCGTTAGATACCGACAAATGGGCAACTGCACCCTTATGGGGCCCGTTTCAACGCACTAATCTAGAAGAGCAATACTATCTCGACAAAGCTGGTCTAGATGCGGAACATCCTGTCGATCCATTCCTATTTAATGGCGAAACGCTAACGATCAGAGCTACACCGGTTGGTGCTGAAACTGTGCCCGCGCAACCTGCAGCAGAGGCCAGCGTTTGGGCTAACTACCCTGAGTACACGTTCAACGAAAACTACACACCAGCCAATCGCACACATTTTTCGGGATTAATTTCTAGCGTAAATTCATTCACCTTCACTCATGGCTATGCAGAAGCTCGGGTACAAGTGCCTGCAGGGCAGGGGTTGTGGCCAGCGTTTTGGCAACTCACGCATAAGTACGTTGAAGACGCTCCAGAGATTGACATCATGGAATCATTGGGTCAGTTTCCAAATGAAGTGAATCACACCATGCATTACTTTGATACCAGTAACAATTGGGCGCTAGTATCAACACCAACCTATAAAACAACCGGTGCAGATTTTACAGCAGACTTTCATGTTTACGGAATGCAGTGGTCGCCCGAATCGGTAGCGTGGTTTGTGGATGGCGTAGAAGTAGAGCGCATAGATCACAGTGAGTTTACGATCCCGAAACAGGCCATGTACATCTTGGCAAATCTAGCAGTGGGTGGCACATGGCCAGGCTCGCCAAACGAAACTACGAACTTCCCCGCCGATCTACAAATCGATTACATACGCGTATATCAACGTAAAGCGCCGGAGGTAATTAACGCTGCAACGCTGGCAGCTGATTATCAACTGATGTTTTCAGATGAGTTTACTGGAAGCTCGCTCGACAGTAATAAATGGAACACCAGCTTTTTGTGGGGGCCTTACCAGCGAATTAATCAGGAAGAGCAGGTTTATATCGATACGCTTGATAGCCACAGCAATCAAAGCATCGATCCATTTGAAGTGAGTGATGGAACCTTAAAGATTACCGCAGCAGAAGTGTTACCCGCTGATTTACCTGAACAACCAGCCGCTGAAGATGAGTACTGGGCGGCACATCCTGCTCGTCAGCCCAACGCGGATTACAACAACACATGGGTACCCGGTTATACATCCGGCATTATCACTTCGTACGATAGCTTTAAGTTTGTGCATGGCTACGTGGAATATAGAGCTAAATTGCCTGCAGGTGACGGCCTATGGCCTGCCTTTTGGTTGTTGAATGGTTACTACGTAGGTGCGCAACCTGAAATCGATATCATGGAGGTGCAAGGTGAAATCCCGAATGTAAATCATCAGTCTTACCATTACACCGATCCCAATGGTAATCCTGTTTCTAGTGCGACTACCTACCAATTACCCACTGGTGATTTTTCGCAAGGCTTTCACACTTTCGGGGTTAAATGGCATCCTGGGCAGATCATCTGGTACGTAGATGGAGTTGCAGTTCGAACACTCGAAGGCCCTGAAGTGTCTTTGCAGTTGATGTACCTATTAGCTAACTTAGCAGTAGGTGGAAACTTCGTTGGCCCCGTGGATACTGACTTCCCTGCTACATTAGAGATCGATTACATCAGAGCTTATCAATTGCGTAAATCACCCATAACTGCACCACCTCCACCTCCGCCCCCGCCATCGGACGAGTTCACTCCAATCAGCCCGCTTACATCAACTACTACTGCAAGCCCAAGATTTGAGTGGGGGGTAATAGGCACTGCAGATATGTATGAACTGTTGGTATACGATAGAAACTTAGAAGCAGTGGCGCACCGAAAATTCTATAACTCTGATGTGATCTGCGATGGTGGAAATTGTAGTGTTCTACCTACTGACTTAGTTTTGAATTCTAGTACACGACACTTTTGGCGCGTGCGCTATAGGCAGTCGGGTAGTTGGAGCGCGTTAAGTTCGCCCGTCTTTTTTGACTACGTCCCCGCGCTACCCGAAGCTGTCACGGCAATAACGCCAATCGACTCAGTCGACACTGCGAGCCCAACTTATCAATGGCAAGATTTGGGTAACGTCGATACATACGAGTTACTAGTTTACGATCGCAATCTAGAAAGCATAGCGCACCGTAAATTTTATGTTGCCGCAGATATTTGCAGTGAGGGCGTTTGCAGTGTGATGCCTGACGGTATGAGTTTGAATTTCAGTACTCGTCACTTTTGGCGAGTTCGGTCTCGTAATGTATTTGGTTGGAGTGCATTGAGTGACCCATTTTTCTTTAACTATTTAAGCCCACCTCCAGAGGCTGTCACACCCATTGAACCAATCGCTTCAGTCACTACATCTAGCCCGAATTTCCAATGGGAGTTGTTGGCTAACGTGGATACTTATGAATTGTTGGTTTACGATCGCAACCTGCAAGCAGTTGTGCATCGACAGTTTTATGGTGCTGATGAAATTTGTACTGCTAACTCATGCGGCGTCAGTCCTGCTGGTCTAACGCTAAAATCCAGTACTCGCCATTTTTGGCGCGTGCGGGCACGAAGTTCTGGTGGTTGGAGCGAATTGAGCGAGCCGTTTTATTTTGATTATTTAATGGATACTCCAGCGCAATCCATAACAGGGGTATCCCCGCTCAATGTGGCAAGCTCAGCTAGCCCAACTTTCCAGTGGATAGAATTAGACGACACTGACGCGTATGAATTGCTAGTGTTCGATCGGTTTACGGAGACCGTTGCGCATCGTAAGTTTTACAACAGTGATGCGATTTGCACTGCCGGTACTTGTAGCGTGCGGCCCACTGATGTCGATTTGAATTTCAGCACGCGTCACTTTTGGCGAGTACGGGCGCGTACCGCTTGTGTTTGGAGCGCTCTAAGCAGCCCATTTTATTTTGATTATTTAAGTGCGCCTCCTGGCCCGGTAACGCCCATCGCGCCGTTGGCATTAATCGATACCCCAAATCCTAGCTTTCAGTGGGAAGATTTGGGTAATGTGGATAGCTATGAGTTGCTGGTTTATGACCGCGCGATAGAAGCAGTGATATACCGGCAGTTCCATGATGCTAATTCAATTTGCACTGCCGGCAGTTGTAAGCTTTCGCCGGCAGGGATTAGCGTAAATTTTAGCACCCGACATTTTTGGCGCGTGCGCTCACAGAATTCTGGTGGCTGGAGTGCATTGAGCGAGCCCTTTTTCTTTGATTATGTTGAAGCAACACCATAGTTCGCAACAGCCGAACAATATTGAGGGTTTTAGATAGTGCAAATACAAAAAACAAAAACAATGCTGGCGACAACAATATTGTTCGTGTTTGGCATGGTTGCGCAAGCTCCAGTGGTAGCTAATGCTGAATTGGCCTTAAGTTCTGGCAAGATTGCGCCCAGTGCCAAGCCAAGCGCTGTGCCGAGTAAGCTTCGTTCTGAAGTGAAAGAGCTTGAAAAGCTTCCAAAGGATTTACTGCAAAGCAAAGCGGGGAAGGGTGAAGTTTTATCTGCAGTCGCTTTGGCGAATCAATTTGCAGATGAGGCACAAGCGTTGGCTAACATTCCTGTGTTAGCCAATCATGCCGCCGAGGACGCAGCGCGCTGGTATAGTCTTGCTGCGCAAATGGGTGCGTTGCAATCCCAGTCTTTGTCGAACATCAGTTACAAACCATTACGGGCTGCGCGAAGTATACGTCGTTAATCCTTAAACACGGGCTCGCGGGCTCCATGCCCTGCGGGCAGGATGAACTAAAGCTATGCAGGGCTCGATTTCTTAACGTCACGATATCCGCGCATCAACATATCTTGAACTTTCGGGTTGCCGGCAATCACGTTGCCGGATTCCATCCATTTATCACTACCGTCTGCATCATTGATTAAACCACCTGCTTCTCTCACGATGAGTGCACCTGCTGCAAGATCCCAGGGTTGCATACCGAAAGCCCAAACACCATCCATACGTCCTGCTGCTAAGTAAGCTAGATCAAGCGCTGCCGAGCCGGTGCGCCTTATTGCGCCTGCTGATTCAGTAACGTGTTGTAAAAACGCAAGATGAAGTTTTAGATCAACACCCGGGCGATAAGGGTGGTTGTGGCCGAGCAACGTTGCATCCATTACTGAGCTTTTGCTTACGCGTAAACGTTTGTTGTCTAGCCAAGCACCTTCACCTCGGCTTGCAGTAAATAGCTCTTGGCGAAGAGGGTCATAAATAACTGCTTGGTCAAGGCGGCCTTTGTGCTCGAGTGCAATCGATACGCACATGTGTGGTACACCATGGATGAAGTTAGATGTGCCGTCCAGCGGATCAATTATCCAACGGTACTCGCTGCTAGTCGTGCCAGACTCACCAGACTCTTCGCCCAACACGCCGTGGTCGGGGTAAGCCTTTTTGAGTATTCCAATAATCTCGCTTTCAGCCTCTTGATCCACATCAGTGACGAAATCACTGCGTTGCTTGCGATCAACTTTGACTGAGTCGATTCGATCAATTTTACGGGCAATCACATTGCCAGCTGCTCGAGCGGCTCGGATACCAATGTTAAGCATCGGGTGCATGGCGCTGTTATAGTCGGTTACTTATTGGGCGCCTATTGTAATTGGTTTGAACAGTCGAGGTGGGCCCACTATCGGTTAATGAGAGGGCCTAATGGCATTAAATTTAGTGTTTGTTCTCGTGGGCACGACTCACGCGGGCAATATTGGCGCGTCGGCTCGGGCCATGAAGAATATGGGTTTTACAACCTTGAGGTTGGTGGACACCTGTTCGCCCAAGAAAAAGGATGCCATTGTTCGGGCATCGGGTGCTGATGATGTGCTCGAGAATGCGGTTCGTTACGAGTATTTGGCTGATGCCGTTGCTGATTGCCATGTTGTGATTGGCACAAGCGCTCGGCAGCGACATATCTCCGTACCATTACAAAACTGCCGTGACGTCACTACGTCAATGGTGGCGCAGCATAATGGCGAAACTGATCAAACGGTTGCTTTGGTGTTTGGCCGGGAACGTACAGGCCTAAGCAACGAAGAGCTGGATCAATGCTCAGTGTTACTACAAATCCCGATTAACCCTGATTTCAGCTCATTGAATTTGGGTAGTGCTGTGCAAGTGGTGGCTTACGAGTGCGCCATGGCCTTGAATTCCATCTCCACCGCGCCCACAACACAGATCGAGCCCGCAACCGGTGAGGCGATGCAGCATTTTTTCGCGCATCTGGAGCGTGTCATGATCAATACCGGGTTTCATGACCCGGCTAACCCGCGGCGATTAATGCGAAGGATCCAGAGTTATTTTGAGCGAAATCGGCCAACTGACAATGAAATCAATATCTTACGTGGTATTTTAGCGGCAACTGAGAACCCGCGGCCACCGTCGGAAAAACAGTCGTGATAAAAGTTGTATAGCAAAAATCCTTAATAACCTAGTAAACTTATCGGAAATAGAAGGGCGCTTGCAAAGGGGAGACGATTATGTGGAAACTGCTTAAGGAAGACGTGACCTGTGTATTCGACAGGGACCCAGCTGCTCGTAATGTTTTCGATGTGTTGTTCTGTTACTCCGGTGTCCATGCCGTGTTATTTCATCGCCTTAATCATGGGCTTTGGAATCTCAATCTTCGTTGGCTAGCTCGCTTTATCGGTAATACATCACGCTGGCTTACTGGTATTGAAATCCATCCAGGCGCGAAAATTGGTCGGCGTTTCTTCGTTGATCACGGTACCGGTGTGGTCATTGGCGAGACCGCCGAAATTGGCGACGACGTAACGCTCTATCAAGGTGTCACCTTGGGTGGGCGCGATCTCAACGAAGGCAAGCGTCATCCCACGTTAGGTGACGGTGTTGTTGTTGGTGCTGGCGCGAAAATTCTCGGCCCGTTTTTGGTTGGCGATAATGCTCGCGTGGGTTCAAACGCGGTTGTTATTGATGCTGTTCCGGCTGGTGCAACCGTTGTGGGTATACCCGGGCGCATCGTGAGATGCCGGTCTGCTGATGACAATTGCATTGAGTTAGTTAAAGAATCACGCGAAAAAGAAGTCGTTGAGCAAATGTTCGACGCCTACGGCGTAACGCCTGACATGATTGAAGATCGTGACCTTGAATTACAGGAAATGCGCGATCAGCTTAGCGTGATGAAAGATGAAATCCAGCAGCTCAAAGATGCATCACAACCAAATACTGCAGAGCTAACCGGCACCGAAAACGGATAGTCCAGGCTAGTAGAACGGCTTGCTGATAATACTTGACTAAATTACTAGGTTATGAGAAGCTGAACCCGATGAAAAAGGTTGCTCGCACATGAAACTGACAACAAAAGGACGCTACGCGGTAACAGCAATGCTAGATCTAGCGCTGCACGCACAAAACGGGCCTGTATCCTTGGCGGAGATATCCACTCGACAGGAAATATCGCTCTCCTATCTGGAGCAATTGTTCTCTCGTTTGCGTAAGCAGGACTTAGTGGCTAGTACACGTGGGCCAGGTGGTGGTTATCGAGTATCGCGCTCATTGGATCAAGTTGCGATTTCTGAAATCATTGTTGCTGTAAACGAAACGGTGGATGCCACTCAGTGTGCTGGTAAGCAAAACTGCCTCAGTCATGGCCGCTGCTTGACGCATGATTTATGGGAAGGCTTGAGTGCTCAGATAGAAGATTTTTTAAAAGGCGTGTCGCTGCAAGATTTAATTGACAAACGTAACGTACAAGAAGTATCGATCAGACAAGATCAGATACTGGCGCAGCGCGATAACCCCGCGTTGGCCAAAGCACAGTGATTTAGACGAAGCGATTTAGACAAAATTTTAACTAATGGCCACAGTTGACTAACTGCGGTTTTACCAATTTGAAGTAGAGGCATAATTACAGTGAGTTCATTGAACATACCAATTTATTTGGATTATTCAGCTACTACGCCAGTTGATGAGCGTGTTGCTGCAAAGATGATGGAGTGTCTAACTAAGCAGGGTAACTTCGGTAACCCAGCTTCGCGTTCACATCCATTTGGTTGGAAGGCTGAAGAAGCGGTTGAAGAAGCGCGTCGGCAGGTGGCTGAACTTATTGGCGCTGTGCCAAAAGAAATCGTTTGGACATCGGGTGCAACTGAATCAGATAACCTTGCCATCAAGGGTGCTGCTCACTTTAATAAGAAAAAAGGCAAGCACATCATCACGATGAAAACTGAGCACAAAGCAGTGTTGGATACCTGCCGACAGCTTGAACGTGAAGGTTTTGAAGTCACTTATCTCGATCCTCAAGAAGATGGCTTACTCAACATGGATGCATTCAAAGCTGCTATTCGTGAAGACACGACAGTTGTATCGATCATGCACGTGAACAACGAAATCGGTGTTATCCAAGATATCGCTGCCATCGGTGCGATCACTCGCGAAAAAGGCATTATGCTTCATGTTGATGCAGCGCAGAGCCCAGGTAAAGTGGCTATCGATGTTGATGAAATGAATGTTGACCTTATGTCGCTATGTGCACACAAGGTTTATGGCCCTAAAGGTGTTGGTGCTCTTTACGTACGTCGCAAGCCACGTGCACGTATAGAAGCACAAATCCACGGTGGTGGTCATGAGCGCGGTATGCGTTCAGGAACATTAGCTACTCATCAGTTAGTCGGCATGGGCGAATCGTTTCGTCTTGCTCGTGAAGAGATGGCTGAGGAAAATATTCGTATGGGTAAGCTACGCGACCGCTTATGGGATGGCGTGAAAGATATGGAAGAGATCTACGTCAATGGCCATATGGATCAGCGTATTCCAGGCAATCTAAACATCAGCTTCAACTTTGTTGAAGGCGAAAGCTTGATCATGTCACTTAAAGATATCGCGGTATCGAGTGGTTCAGCTTGTACTAGTGCTAGCCTCGAGCCTTCATACGTATTACGTGCGATCGGTCGCAACGATGAACTTGCTCACAGTTCGATACGTTTCACCATGGGCCGATTCTCAACTGAAGAAGAAGTCGATTTCACTATTACCAAGGTGCGCGAAGCAGTAGAGCACTTACGTAAACTGTCGCCTCTATGGGATATGTTTAAAGAAGGCATCGATTTAGATTCGGTCGAATGGGCGCATCACTAGGCGCAAATCGACTTTTTTGGTTAAGACATATTTAGTAAAGAAAAAATTCAATGTTGCGGTAGCTAATACCGCTAACACACTTAGAACAAACATTAGAACAACTGGAGAGAAAGATGGCTTATAGCGACAAGGTACTAGATCATTACGAAAACCCTCGCAACGTGGGCACGCTAGATAAAGACGATCCAAATGTAGGCACAGGTATGGTTGGTGCACCAGCATGTGGTGACGTGATGCGTCTTCAAATCAAAGTAAGCGACGATGGCATTATTGAAGATGCTAAGTTTAAAACTTACGGTTGTGGTTCAGCTATCGCATCAAGCTCGCTTGTAACTGAAATGGTTAAAGGCAAAACGCTTGCAGAAGTTGAAGCCATTAAAAATATGGACATCGTTGAAGAGCTGGCTTTACCGCCAGTTAAGATTCACTGTTCAGTATTGGCTGAAGATGCAATTGCTGCAGCACTTGCTGATATCAAAGCTAAGCGTGAAGCTGCTGTTAAAGCAACAGCGTAACTATTGCGTAAGCTTTTCGCAAAAGAAGAGGTGTCGTTATGGCGATTACATTAACTGACAAAGCAGCAGAGCATGTTAAGGGCTTTCTCGATAAGCGAGGCAAGGGCGTGGGTTTACGCTTGGCCGTTCGTACTACGGGATGTTCGGGCATGGCTTATGTTATCGAGTTTGCTGATGAAGTCGCCGCTAACGATGAGGTGTTTGAGCACAACGACATTAAGGTCGTTGTGGATCCAAAAAGCCTTGTATACCTAGATGGTACTGAGCTGGACTACACCAAAGAAGGCTTAAACGAAGGGTTAAAGTTTAATAATCCCAATGTTAAAGACGAATGTGGTTGTGGCGAGAGCTTCAATATCTGATCGTTCTTACCGCTTTAGTTTCCAGCATAGTAAACGGTCCGGTAACGGGCCGTTAATCGTTGATAGATAGCATGCAACTTGATTTCTCCAATAATTACTTTGAACTCTTTGAGTTGCAATCGGTATTTAATATTGAAGTAAGCGAGCTAGATCAGCGCTTTCAGCAATTGCAACGCGTGCTGCACCCCGATAAGTTTGCGAGTGCATCTGATGCGGAGCGTCGTTGGTCGGTGCAGGCAGCATCACGAGTCAATGAGGCCTATCAAACTCTCAAGCAACCTCTTAAGCGTGCTAACTACTTGTTGGAATTGCAGGGCTTGATGTTAAACGAAGAAACCGACACACAGATGGACCCGATGTTTTTGATGGAGCAAATGGAGCTACGTGAAGCCTTGGGTGATGTGGAGTCCTCAAGCGATCCATACGCTGCGCTCGATAAAGTTGGTGTACAGCTTAATTCGCAAATTAATGATAGCGCTGATGCGTTCTTAGCCTCTGCCACAAGTGAAGATTGGCCGCAGGCACGCACCGTCGTTAGGCAGTGGCAATTTTTAGAAAAGCTTCGACAAGAGACTAAGTCACTCGAAGCTCGCCTAGATGATGCGGAAGGCTAAGGTATGGCATTATTTCAAATAGCAGAACCAGGGCAAGCACAAGCGCCTCATCAGCGTAGGCTGGCAGTGGGTATCGACTTAGGCACAACCAACTCATTGGTTGCGTCGGTGATGAGTGGCAGTGCAAAAGTTTTAGTTAATGAGCAAGACGAAGCTTCAATACCCTCGGTGGTGCACTATCAAGAAGATGGGACGGTATTAGTAGGGAGTGCTGCGCAAGCTAAAGCCGTGGCTGATCCATACAATACGATTGCATCGGCTAAGCGTTTAATGGGTAAGGGCGCAGATGACTTAAGCGATACCTTATTTGCAGATCGATACCTGTTTGATACGGATAGCGGTTCCTTGCCTGCGTTTAAAACTCAAGCGGGAAACAAAACAGCGGTTGATGTTTCCAGTGCTATTTTGCAATCGCTTAAAAATACTGCTGAGCTAAGCCTCGGTGGCGAACTCGTGGGTGCCGTAATAACTGTGCCAGCCTACTTTGATGATGCGCAACGCCAAGCCACAAAAGACGCCGCGACCGTTGCTGGTTTGCATGTCTTGCGTTTACTCAATGAGCCGACCGCTGCCGCACTAGCTTATGGCTTGGATGCAAAAGAAGATGCATGCGTAGCCATCTTTGATCTCGGCGGTGGTACTTTTGATATATCACTACTTAAAATGCAGCGTGGCTTGTTTGAAGTTATGGCAACCGCTGGTGATACTGCATTGGGTGGTGACGATTTTGATCATGCCTTAGCGGCTACTCTGGCCGAGCAGGCGGGCATCACAGACCTAAGTGATGCATCGCAACAACGAAACCTCTTAAACATTGCGCGTGGCATCAAAGAGCAACTCAGTGATCAAACAAGCTGTGGCTTTGACATACCCTTGGCCGATGGTGGTTCGTATAAGGGCACGATAGATCGCGATCAATTTAACGCGCTGATCGAGCCACTATTTAAACGGTCACTTAAGTCATGCAGGCAGGCCTTGCGTGATGCCAATATCGAAAAATCTGATGTTGACGCCGTGGTGATGGTGGGTGGTTCAACCAGAGTGCCTTTGGTCAGAGATCGCGTTAGCGAATTCTTTGGCAGAACCGTGCTAACGGATATTAATCCCGATGAAGTTGTTGCTGTAGGCGCTGCTTTACAAGCGGATGTACTAGCGGGTAACAAGCCAGACAGCGAATTATTATTGTTGGATGTTATCCCGCTGTCGTTAGGGTTAGAAACAATGGGCGGCCTAGCTGAAAAAGTAATACCACGTAATACAACGATTCCAATTGCGCGTGCGCAGGAATTCACAACGTATAAAGATGGCCAAACTGCCTTAGCCTTACATGTGGTGCAGGGTGAACGCGAGCTGGTATCTGATTGCCGTTCTTTAGCGCGATTCGAATTACGCGATATTCCGCCACGTGTTGCCGGCGCTGTGCGCATACAAGTGATCTTTCAGGTTGATGCGGATGGTTTACTGACCGTAAGTGCGATTGAAAAAGAAAGCGGAGTTGTAGCCAGTGTTGATGTTAAGCCCTCCTACGGATTATCCGATTCGGAAATTGAGCAAATGCTCACTGCATCAATGGAGCATGCCTCCGATGACATGCTTGCACGCGCTCTGCAAGAACAAAAAGTAGAAGCCGATCGAGTAGTAGAGGCCATAAACAGTGCCTTGGCATCAGACGGTGATGAGCATCTTGATAGCGATGAGCGTACGGTTATTGATCAGGCCATCGGTGACTTGCAAACCGCAAGAGCGGGTGACAGCACTGATGCGATAAAAAGTGCTATTGCAAAGGTTGAAAAGGTTAGTAATGCCTATGTTGAAAGACGCATGAATGCAACGGTACGCAAAATGATGGCTGGCAAACAGCTTGCCGATGTTGAAAGCGATACGTCAGATACATAGTGCACCGAACAAAATATTATTTTAATTAAAACTGTAGTTAACTAAGAGACGAAGTCATGCCAACAATCAAAGTAATGCCACACCCCGAGATCTGCCCGGACGGCGTGCAGTTTGATGTGGATGCTGGTGTATCGGTGTGTGATGCCTTGTTAAGAAATCACGTGCATATCGAACACGCCTGTGAAAAATCCTGTGCCTGCACCACCTGTCATGTGCACGTGCGTGAAGGTTTGAATAGCTTAGAAGAAGCTGATGAGATCGAAGAGGATTACCTTGACCAAGCATGGGGTCTTGACCCAGATTCTCGCTTGAGTTGTCAGGCAATCGTGGCCAGTGAGGATCTCGTTATCGAAATCCCTAAGTACACCATCAACATGGTGTCGGAGAATCACTAATGAAATGGATAGATACACTTGATATCGCCATTGAGCTTGCAGAAACAAAACCCGACGTAGATCCACAAATGGTGCGCTTTACTGATTTGCACGCATGGGTCATGGCGTTAGAAGGATTTGATGATGAGCCTGACAAATCATCAGAGAGAATCTTAGAAGCGATCCAGTTAGCGTGGATTGACGAGGCATCGGACGACTAAGCTTATTGTCATTCCGCGAAGGCGGGAATCCATGTGTGAGCCCTAGTTCACTCTTTAAAGGCGCATAGCATCAATGAAAAAAGGCCACTGCCTTTGTGGCGTAGTAAGGTGGCAATACTCCGGCAAGGAAACTTGGGCCTGCTACTGCCACTGTAAAGATTGCACACGCAATTGTGCAGCCCCTGTTACCGCGTTTATCGGTGTGGAGCTAAAATCATTTGAATGGACAAATGGCGAGCCGCGTTTCTACCGTTCAACTGCGGGCGTAAAACGTTTCTTTTGCGAAAACTGCGGTACGCCCATGGCGTTTCAAGCGGAGCACTATGCTGGTGAAATTCACCTTTATGCCGCAACACTAGAAAACCCTGAAGAATTTAAACCGGAGTTTCATGTTCATACTGATAGGCAATTGTCTTGGCTTGAATTGACGGATGAGTTGCCTAGATTTGATGGGTCCAAAACTTAACTGCCTTACATTGGATGGAGACCATTGGCATGCTCTGTAAGAGTGCTTGTTACTGGGAGTACAAGGAATTGGTGGTGCGCCTGGCAGGACTCGAACCTGCTACCCTCGGCTTAGAAGGCCGATGCTCTATCCGGATGAGCTACAGGCGCACTGAGTGGTAAATGGTAGCACTGATATTTGATAGGCGCCTGTTCTAAGTTGGAAATTCAATCTGGTTGTTAGCCAATTCTTTGCTGGTCATCCTCGCAATCGTCTAGTTGGATCTACCCCGGAGGGCACCTAGCCCGCCTGCGCGGGGATGATAAAAATACACCTGCGCGTGGTGACATTGCTTCTTGTACGGAAATGACATGGAATTTGTCCCTCACATCACCCAATTGGGTCGCTTAGAGCTCAACAGCACCGAATTTAAGTGCTATCATTGTCGTTCAGCTTTTGAGCTGATTTAGGTTTAGTACGGGGTATGGCGCAGCCTGGTAGCGCACCTGCTTTGGGAGCAGGGGGTCGTAGGTTCGAATCCTGCTGCCCCGACCAAATCTAAAGGCTAATATGCCCATAGTGGTGAGCGTAGCTCAGTTGGTAGAGCGCGGGATTGTGATTCCCGTGGTCGTGGGTTCGAGCCCCATCGTTCACCCCATTTCTCACAAGGTCTCTGGCTTTGTGCGAAAATGGTAGTAGAGGGATATAAGGCCACAAGCAGTAAGTACTCTGTGCATTAGGCGGGAGTGGTGGAATTGGTAGACACGCCAGATTTAGGTTCTGGTGCCGCAATGTGTGGAGGTTCAAGTCCTCTCTCCCGTACCACTGCACAGTGTTAGTTTTCTTGAAAATTAGTCGTTTTTCTTCAAATATCCCAAATTTCCTTTGTTTTCCAATATTTGTAAGATGCCTCGGCGGGTAGTATGCCCATATGGGCCAGTCTGTAGGCAAAAACTCGATTATTCTTCATTAAAACAGCCCCGAATTGCAGCCGCCCTGTGTTCGCGTTTACACCAATAGGGTACAATCGCAAGGTTGTTGAGACGGGTCTATTTCTCCTAACTCATCGAATTTTCAGTGCTTTTTATAGGCACATTTACCCAAATAACCATAGAGCC